>JBGSSZ010000277.1:0-7754 GCA_041736785.1 Limnoglobus sp. | reverse complement strand
CAGCGGATTCGTGATACACTCTGTCATCGCGACGGTTCCTGGATTGGGACGAGGCTTGGCGTTGCAACCTCCTCTTGTACCAACACTTGAACCGTCGCGCTATTCTGTTCGCTCAAACCATGTGAAATATCCGGGCTAGCGGGCTCACAGGGAGATTGGAATTATTTGGACACGCTGGCGGCAGCATATGGGGAAGCCGGGGAGTTTGACCTGGCGGTGACGTCGCAGACGAAGGCGAACGCAATGTATAAAGCGGGCCAATATGTAGACACCGAGGAGTTGAAAAAAGCGGAAGCCCGGCTGAAACTGTATCAGGCGAAGCAAGCGTACCGGGACGAATAGCCGGCGACATCCGTCGCTTTCAAGCAGCCGGCCGCAGTGCGGCGACTCTTCCTTTGCAATCGTATTCGCGTTTGTAAAACTCGCGGCGGCCCGCTCCTTCCTCCTGGGGGTCGGGGAACTCCAACCCGATGAAGACGCCGACTCCAGAGCCAAAGACAGGACTCACGATGGGTCCGGCGAGTGACTCGATCGAAGCGTCAACTGAAAACCGCCAGACCGTTCGTTGAAACAGCTTCACTCGTCGCCGCTTTTTTACTTGACTCGGCCCTCTGACGGGTTCGGCGTGGCTTTGCTACCAGCCGCCGTGGTGCAGGCACCACCGGACGATGCACACCACAAGGTACCCGCCGACTGCCAGCACGGCGATGCCCAACACCCGATCCTGCCGGCGACCAGACCGAACGGCGCTGAGGCCGAACCCGATGGCCAATGCGAGCAAGATGTAACGCGGGATGTAGTGGTCCAAGTCCGGGAAGTATCGGCTCGGAGCGATGTCCGGCCCCATCCCTCCGACGAACACCAGCAACCCGAACCCCACCGGTCCCCGCCACGGTAACCCCGCGTCCGTGAGTGGCTGGACCGACTCGGAGGCAGCAGGCGTCGGTTCACCTTTCGCCATCGAATGCCCTCAGCCGCCAAACGTTGAAGCTCTCAGGTGGCGGGGTTGAGCAAGGCGGGTTCGACACTGCTGCAGCCGGAACGACCGCCGATCTGAACCTAGACCGTCCGTCCAAATCGTTGGCCGAACTGAGCGAAGTCGGTGCTGCCATCGATGCTGCCGTTCTGGTCGAAATCGAACAGGCTCAGGAACGACGGACTGATCGAAGAGAGGCCGAAGACGCTGCCGAACTGAGCGAAGTCGGTGCTGCCATCGATGTTGCCGCTGCCGTCGAAGTCGCCGAAGAGCCGGCGGATCGGCTGCGTATTGGGATCGCTGAGGAAGTTGACCCCGGCGATAGCAAGCTGCCAACGGCCATCGGTCAGCGAACCGGTGCCGTCGGGCAGCGCGCCGTGCTCCACGGCATCGGTGGTGTCGCTGCCGTTGGCATTGGAGAAGGTCAGCACCAGGCTGGTGGCCGTGCCCTGGCTGAGCGTGATGAGGCCGTTGGGACCGGTGGCACCCGTCTGGATTACGGTGCCCAGCGGGCCGAAGCCGCCGGGGCTGGCGATCCGCGTCAGTGTGATGGCACCCGCGGCGCTGAAGAGGCCGGGCGAGACGTTGCCCGTGAAATTGATCGTCATGGTGGTGATCCGTGAGCGCTGGCCGTTGCCGCCGTTGATCGTGAACCCCGTGACGGTCGGAAGCGCGAACTGCTCGACGGCGCCGATGTCCGTGAACGCGCCGTTGGTGCGCGGATTGCCGTTCTGATCGACGTCCGGGATGAGCGGGAAGAGATTCGAGCCGGCGTCGACGAGCGGGCTGTTGGAAGCCGGCAGGTGAGTGCGGGTCGGGCCGCCGTTGTTCTGCAGCGGGCCGAGCAGCAGTGGCGTGCCAAAGGGGATATTGAATGCACCGGGGTTGCCATAGTCGCTGAGCGAACCGAGCGGATCGGTGCCGACGGCGCTATTCAAGACGGTTACGGCTGCGGTGCCGAAGCTGATGTCGGGCGCGGTGCCGCTGGTGTCAGTGTTGCCACTGACGACGGAACTGATGATCACGAGGCTGTTGGTCCCGTTGATGCGGGCGATGCCGCCACCGATGGTGGCGTTGTTGCCGACCACAGTGCTATTCAGGAGATAAGCCGTGCCAGCCACGGAGTTGAAGGCGAGGCCGCCGCCGGGGCGGGTCGTGTGTGTGTTGCCGGAGATAGTGGAGTTCGAGATGCGGAATCCATTGAAGCCGATGGTGCCGAAGAAGTAGATGCCTCCACCCCCGATGTTGATGCCGCCAATCCCCGTGGCAACGTTGCCCGAGACGGTGCTGCGGTTCATGACCAGGCTGCCACCGTTGACGAAGTAGATGGCACCGCCATCGCTGCCGGCGGTGTTGCCGGAGAGGGTCGTGGTCGAGATGGTCACATCCAGATTCGCGGCTCCGACGTTGATGCCGCCGCCGTCGCCGATCGTCGCAACATTGTTGGAAATCGTCGAATCGGTGACAACGAGCGACGCACCAGCCCCGTTCATCGAGATGCCGCCGCCTTCGTAGGCTCTGCTGTTCGTGAGTACCATGTCGGTGAGCGTGAGGGCTTCATCACCGATATTCAGGGCGCCGCCGTTGCCGCCGGTGACGCCGTTGGCGAGCGTCAGACCGCTGATGACAATGATCGAAGCAAACGGCGCAGCCGTGGTATCGAGGAGGCGGAGATGGCCTTCGCCACTGACCGTGGCGAGGTTCGCACCGGGACCGGTGATAGTGACGGCGTCCGCGATGCCGGGCAGCGGGCTCAGGAGCGCGATCGTCTTCATCGAAGTGTTGAAGAATCCGGTGTCGAAGACGATCGTGTCGGGCGTGTTGACGGACAGGTTCGAATTCAGAAGCGCCTGGCGGAAGGACCCCGGGCCGGAGTCGTTGGCGTTGGTCACGGTGTAAGTCGTGTTGAAGCCGACATTGAACGTGCCGAGTGTTTGCGCGGGGACGAATGTCGGCTGTGTCGATTTCACCTGGTTGGCTTGGAGCGCGACGGTGTAAACGCCGTTGTCCGCGGCGTCCCAGGTATTTCCCGTGGGCGTGATCTGGTAGGTCGCGGTTCGCGGTGTGCCGTCGATGGGTGCATCGATATTGACGAACTGGGCGATCTGGCTGAAGCCGCCGGGCCCGGTGACGAGGATGTCGCCGGTACCGATGCTGGCGAAGTCGATGGCGACATCATCGGAATACGTCACAGTGAACATGTATGGGTTCGTTGAAAAATCATCGAAGATGACGGTCGGTAGCGGGCCAGCCACAGCATCTGGCACAACGGGGTTGCGCTCGTAGGAACCGATGTCCGCCTTGCCGGCCGGGAGTTCGCGGCTGAAACCGACGCCGCGACCATCGAATGTGTCACCGTTGGGGTTCGAACCGGCGTCGATGACGGGACTGCCCGACACAAAGGCATGCGTCGGGATGTAGCCACCATTGTCGGCCAGCGGCAGCAATCCCAGGAAGCTGCCGAGTGGCAGATCATTGACCGAGTTCTGAGCGACGGTCGGGCTGAGAGCGCCCAGCGCACTAAAGCTGGAATTGACGGCACCGTTCAGCCAGTCCGCCGCGGCGGGCACGTTCGGGGAGAAGTTGCCGGACACGATTGAACTCACCACGGTGTAGACGGTGGCAGTGTTGCTGGCGACGAACCCGCCACCGCCTGCGGCCTGGTTGCCGGTGTTGTTCGTGATCGTGCTGTTGAAGATCATGACCGTGCCGGTGGAGCTTGTGGTATGCCGCATGACACCGGCGTAGGCACCGGCGGAGTTGCCGGAGATCGTCGATTCGCGGATGACCACGGAGCCTGGCACGATGACATTGTTGATGCGCATCGCGGCGCCGTCGGCGTTGGTCAGATTGTTGGTGAGCGCGGAGCGGATGATCGTGAGACTGCTGCCAGCAAGGTCGGCAGCGAGTGCGCCGCCGCCGCTCAGCGACGAATTGCCGGTGAGCACCATCTCGGTGAGCGTGAGCTTTTCGTTATTGAACTGGATCGAACCGCCGAAGATGCCGGACACCGCGCCCTCAGTGAGCGTCATTCCGCTCATGCTCACATCGATCGTGCGCGGGATCGAGAGGATGTTGAAGTGGCGGGTGCCGCCGCCGCCACTGAGTGTGACCAGATTCGGATTCCCGGGTCCGGTGATGACGAGGCTGTCGGTGATGGTGATTTCGCCGGTTTTCAGCGAGATCGTTTGCGGGGTGCTGAAGAGCGAACTGAAGATGATCGTGTCGCGGGCTGGCGAGGCATTGGCATCGAGCACGGCCTGACGCAGGGAGCCGACGCCGGAATCGTTGGTGTTCACCACGGCGTAGACCGCGCCGATGTCGACGGTGAACGAGCCGACGGTCGCGGCAGGGTTCGTCACGGCACCGATCGATGCGACTTTGCCGGCTTCGGAGGCGATGGTGTAGACGCCGCTGTGCGTGAAGTTCCAGCCGCCGACGGGAGCAGCGAGCTTGTAGGTCGCCACCACGCTGAGGGCGTTTGCGCCGGAACTGACGAAGGTCGCGAACGCGTTGAACCCGCCCGGTCCGGTGACGCGGATGTCGTCGTTCCCGAGCGAGAGCACGTTGATGTTGCTCTCGTTGGCGTAGGTGACTGTGAAGAAGTACGGGTTCTGAGCAGCGGCGTTGTTGCCATCGATGGTGAGGAAGGGGCCGCCCTGTGCGCTCGGAGCACCCTGGATGCGCTCAAAGGCGCCGATATCCGCCTTGCCCGCCGGGTTCTCGCGTGGCTGATTGCGCTGGTCGGTCGTCAGCGTCGCGAGGTTGGAGCCGGCATCGATGGCGGGGCTGCCGGCGCTCAGGAGGTGGGTCTGAGTGAAGCCGCCGTTGTTGCTGAGCACGCCGAGCATCGGGTTGGACGGCATCGCGAGTGTGCCGGTGATGAAGCCGGTGCCCGTGAGCGTCAGGTTGCCATTGTCCGCCACACCGATGAGGCTGTTGCCAACATCGAGGCTTCCGCCCGTGACGAGGTTGATGTCCGGGCCGCCGGTGGCGCTGGTATTGCCGGCCACGATGGTGCTGAGGACGCTCATCACCGCGGTGCCGCTGATGCGGTTGAGGCCGCCGCCGGTGGTGCCTGCGGTATTGAGCGTCAGAGTGCTGTTGCGGATAACGGGGGCAATGTTGAGGTTGGCGAAGCTGATCGCACCCCCGGCCGCGGTGGCGATGTTGCCGCTCCACGTGCTGTTGTCGGCGATGAGTGTTGCGTTGTTGAGGTACATGCCTCCGCCATGATTCCCGGTCAGGTTGCCGGTGACCGTGGAGCGGAGCAGTGTGAGCGAACCGCCGATCTGAGCGAGGCCGCCGCCGATGCCGGACGCGGAATTGGCAGCAAGAGTGCTGTCGATGAGCGTGACGCTGCCCGTGGAACTTCCGAGATCGATGCCGCCGCCGATGGCTCCCGAGAAGTTGTTGGCGACTGTACTGCGGACGAGCGTCAGCGTGCCGCCAATGGAGACCAACCCAATGCCGCCGCCATTGCCCGCGGCCGTGTTGCCATCGACCGAGGAGTCGGTGAGGGTTACGCGTTCGTTGTCGTTGCGCAGGCCGCCAGCGGTACCGGTCGACGCGCCATTGACGATGTTGATGTTGCTGATGTTGACGGTGATATTGCCGGGGCCGTCGACGTTCAGAACACGGCTCGCGTTGTTGCCCGAGATCGTCACGCGGCCGGCCGAGCCGATGAGGGACACGCTCTCGGAAATCAGCAGTTCGCCCGTGCTCAACGTGATGGTCTGCGGCGTGTTGAACGATGAATCGAAGACGATGTCGTCAAACGACGGATTCGAATTGGCCAGATCTATTGCCGCCCGCAGCGAGCCGGGACCGGAGTCATTCGTATTCGTGACCGTGAAGGTCGCGCTGGTTCCGACGTTGAACGTGCCGACGATCGTATTTGGAACGCCATTGGAGGCCGTGGACACCTGACCGCCCTGGACCGTCACGGTGTAAGTCCCGTTGTCGGTGAAGGCCCAGCCATTGACTGTATCCGGTGGGCTGACCTTGTAGACGGCGGCCACGCTGGTCGAGAACGGAGCGGGGGACGAACTCACGAAGGTCGCTAGTTTGTTGTAGCCGTTCGGGCCGGTGACGAGGACATCGCTATTGTCCAGTGAGACCAGGTCGATCGCGGACCCGGCCATGTAATTCACGGTAAAGAAATAGGGATTCGAAGTCGCGGCGTTGGTCTTGTCGATGTTGTCAAACGTCGCGGCAGCTTCGGGATCGACGGGCTGGAATTCGTAGGATCCGATGTCGGGCAAGCCGGTGGCGATTTCGCGGGGGAAGCCGGCGCCGCGGGCGTCGGTCGTCAGCCCGAGCGTGTTCAGACCCCTGTGCTTGAGCGGGCTGGTGGCATCAAAGGCGTGGGTCCGCATGTCGCCGCCATTGTCGGCCAGGGGCAGGAGACCGAGCGGGATTCCAATCGGGAGATCGTTGACGGACGAGCCCGTCGTGAAATTAGCGCCGTCGCCGATGGCGCTGTTGATGGAGTTGACTTTGGCGAAGTTGATGTCGTGTCCAATGCCACCCGTTGCCAGATTGCCGGAGACGATCGTGCTGATGAGCGTGATGGATGCATTGGATCCGGAGGTGCGGAGGCCGCCGCCGTTGCTGGCCGTGTTGTTGGCAATGGTACTGTTGATGAAGGTCGCGATGCAGTTGGCCGCATTGCCGCTAGCCCAGGTGAAGCCGCCGCCGGAGCCCGCGGCACTGTTGCCCGAGATCGTTGAATCGATGACCAGAATCGTGGCGCCGAGCGTGCCAGCTTCCATGTAAATGCCGCCGCTGGCACCCGCGGTAGCGATATTGTTACTGATCTCGGACCGGATCACGGTCAGCGTGTTGCCGGCCGAGCTGGAGTAAACGCCGCCACCGCCGTTGCTCCCGCCGCTGGTGTTGTTCGAGATCACCATGTCAGTCAGCGTGAGGTTTTCGCCGTTGAAGGCGATGCCTCCGGCATTGCCCGTGCAGTTGAAGCCAGTGAGGGTGAAGCCACTCATGCTGACGTCGATCCTGTAGCTGGCGTTCTGCGGGAAGAACGCGCGCGAGTCGCCATTGACCGCGGTGGGATTGGTCACCGCCAGCGATGTGATCGTCAGGAGTTTGGCGCCGGGCCCGATGATCGAGACGTTCTCGCCGATGATGATGTTGTTCGTCGTCGCTGAGGTGGTGGTTGACGAAGTCAGAATGATCGTCTGAGGGGTGGTAAAATCCGTGGTGCCGCCACTGCCATCGCTGAAGGTGATGGTGTCGAAGAACGGATCTCTGTTGGCGAGAATAACGGCCTCACGCAGCGAGCCGGCACCGGAATTGTCAGTGTTTGTGACCACATAGTTCACGGGCAGGGCGACCTGGAATGAGCCCAGCAGGCCGGCGGGGACGGATTGGGTCCCGGCCGCGTTCTTGACCTCGTTGCCTGCGAGGTCCACGGTGTAGCGGCCGTTGTCGCCGACGTCCCACGAACCGCCAGCAGGTGCGAACTGATACGTGGCGACCAGCGACGTGCCGTTGGTACCGGAGGGCGAGATGCCGACGAGCGTCGTCGGGAGTGCGAGGCCGTCGCTGACGCGCGTGACCGTAACATCCGTGCTTCCGATCGTCAGGTAATTAATGGCGCTCGGGTCGGTGTAGGTGACGGTGAAGGTGTCCTGAGTCGGGGTCGCGGTGACGACGTTGGTGAAGGTGCTGGGGGTGGCAATGGGCATCAGGTCGACGCGCTCGGTAGCGCCGATGTCGTTGCCGATCGCCTCGCGGGCGATGCCGCGCTGATCGGTGG
>JBGSSZ010000276.1:0-11561 GCA_041736785.1 Limnoglobus sp. | reverse complement strand
CAGCGGATTCGTGATACACTCTGTCATCGCGACGGTTCCTGGATTGGGACGAGGCTTGGCGTTGCAACCTCCTCTTGTACCAACACTTGAACCGTCGCGCTATTCTGTTCGCTCAAACCATGTGAAATATCCGGGCTAGCGTCGAATCACGATCTTTGGAATTGGGCTTTTCCAGATAGTCTTTGGCACCGCGTTCGCAATCACTTTAATTTTCGCTATCCCGCAAACCATCGAGAACCGGTTTCTCCAGATTATGTCGATCTTTCTCGGCTCAGGCTGCGGGGTCGCTGTTCTCACGGGTTCGGTGTTGCTGTGTCTTGCAATAACGGGTCATCGACCCGACGATGAGACTGTGTGCCCGACGTGTGGTCGGCCTATGCCTTGCGATGATTTGCCTCAGGATTGCTGCCTATAATTCCAGCATGGATGACCCCGCTGCCGGCAGCATGCCGCCTGTTCCCGCCGAGAAAGTCCGCACGTTCCCGCAAACGCCGGGCGTCTATCTGATGAAAGACGCCGACGGCAATGTCCTCTACGTCGGCAAAGCCAAAAACCTGCGGACGCGGGCGTCGTCGTACTTTCTCAAAGAGGCGGCTCAGAACATCCGCACCGCGGAGATGGTCAAGCTCATCCGCGACATCGACTTCATTCCATGCGACAGTGAGGTCGACGCACTGCTCAAGGAATCGCGGCTCGTCAAAGACATCCGACCGCGATTCAACAAAGATTTGAAAGACGGCAAATCGTTCCCGTATCTGCAGATCCGCATACGCGAGGAGTACCCGCGGGTGGAGATCACCCGTACCCCGCGAAGTCGGGGCGTGCGGTTGTACGGGCCGTTCATCCGCAAGACATCGCTGAAGCAAGCGGTGAGTGTGCTGCAGCAGGTGTTGCAGTTCCGCATGTGTTCGCTGGATATCAAGTCGAATGAATCGCAGTGGCGCTGGTATCGGCCATGCCTGATGCATTCGATCCGACGCTGCACGGCTCCGTGCAATTTCCGCGTCACACGTGACGAATACCGTCGACAGATCCGCAAGCTGATTCTCGTGCTCGATGGCAAGAAGAAGCGGGTGATCCGCGAACTGACGGCATCGATGCAGGAAGCGAGTGCGGCGATGCACTTCGAGCGGGCCGCCCGAATCCGTGACGAGATCGAAGCTATCCGCAACCTCGATCTCCGCGGCGATGTGGCGTCGAACGATCAGCCGGAAGTCTTCCCGATGGATCCGAAGAAGGGTCTACGCGGCTTGCAAAAGGTCTTGGGTTTGAAGGAGCGGCCGCGATCCATCGAGGGCGTCGACATCGCTCACCTCGGCGGCGACGACACCGTCGCGTCGCTCGTCGCCTTTCTCGACGGGCTGCCGTTCAAGGACGGTTATCGGCGTTTCAAAATCAAGACGGTCGAGGGCGTCGACGATTTCGCTTCCATGCGTGAGGTGATCTTCCGGCGGTTCAAGCGGCTACACGACGACAATGCCGTGTTCCCGGACATCCTGCTCATTGACGGCGGCAAAGGGCAACTGCACGCGGCCCAGGATGCGTTTGCCAGCCTCGGCATCGAGCCGCCGACGCTGCTCTCACTGGCCAAGCAGCAGGAAGAAATTTTCCGCCCCGGATCAAGCGAGAGCATCAAACTCAGCCGGCATTCCGCCGCACTCAGGCTCCTGCAATACGTGCGCGACGAAGCCCACCGATTCGCCCAGCACTATCACCACATCCTTCGCAAGCGGAAGCTCACGGAAGGTTAGAGCTTCCATTCCCAGTTTTTCATTTTCGCCAGTCGCACGTGGTCCGTCAGATCGAATTGCAGTGGCGTGACCGTGATGTACTGCTCTGAGAGGGCGGTCACGTCGGTGTCGATGCCGGGGTTGGGGCAGGTGAAATCGGGGCCGCACCAGAAGTAGGTCCGGCCACGCGGCGTCACACGGCGATCGAATTTTTCCGCGTATGGCGTGATGTTCTGCGGCATCACCTTCACACCCGCGATCGGGCCGTTTTCCAGCACGGGAATGTTCACATTGAAGAGCGACCCCGCGGCGGGCTTCTGAGCCAGAATCTGTTCCACGATCTTGCGGGCGTGCTTCGCGGCAGCAGGGAAGTCGAGAATTTTTTTGTCGTATTCGAGCGAGCAGGCAATCGCGGTCTGGTGATAGAACGCGCCTTCGATGGCCGCGGCGACGGTGCCGCTGTAGAGCACGTTGATGCCCGCGTTCGAGCCGGCATTCAGGCCGCTCACAATCAAGTCGGGCGGATCGGGTAGAAGCTCCAGCAGTGCCAGTTTGACGCAGTCCGCGGGTCGGCCTTCAACGGCCCAGCCGAGGAATGTCTTGCCGTCGTCTTCGAGCACTTCTGTGATCAGCAGCGGAGTTGCGAGCGTGACGGAGTGTCCGGCTGCAGATTGCTCGGTGGCCGGCGCGACCACGATGACATCGCCGAGTGTCTGCAACTCTTTGCGGAGAGCCCGGAGTCCGGGTGCATAGATACCATCGTCGTTCGTGAGGAGAATTCGCATCCGGGCATTCTACTCAGCGCGGGTGAAACGAAGCAACTCGCGGCGGGCATGCTGCTTCCACGCCCAGCTTGACACGACCTCCACTTTCAGCCCCGCCAGGGCCACGAGCCGCAGGAAGTGTTCGCGATTGAGCTCGACGGCCCCGCGATTGCCCGCACAGTGGTCGGTGAGCGGCGAAGTGAAGATGTCGCCGATGATCGCGCCGCCGGGCTTGAGCACGCGGGCCGTCTCTGCGAGGAGCAGGACGGTTTCGTCGGGGTAAGTGTGTGTGAAGACACTGAAATAGCATGCCAGATCGAAGCGCTGCTCTGCTACCGGGAGCCGTGTGAAATCGTTGACAGCGAACTGAAAGTTCGGGCGCGTGTACTGCTGCTTGCAGAACTCAATCGCTTCCGGACCGACATCCGTGCCAAAATAGAAGCCATCGTCGCTGAGGAACTCATAGAGCCCGGCTGCGAGTTGACCGGTCCCGCAGCCGACATCGAGCACATGCGACGACGGCGTGAGGCCCTGCTCCTGTAGTTGTCCGACCTTCACTTTCGCCAGCCGATGGAATTCTTCCTGCGTCGGCGGTCCAACGACTGTCCAATAGTCCTGCTTCAGATCCGCTGTGGCGTAGACCTTGTGGTAGTCGATCTCCTCCATCGCGGGGGCCACGACCTGCACATCGATCCATGCGGGTCGCTCGACCGCGAAGCTTGCACCCTGAGCCTGCTCCGGTTTGATCTCCAGCAGATATTGACCCGCTGCGTCAGACGCGGTGAGCTTCGCGTGAACATCGACGGTCTCGCCGGGCTGCACGGCTCTGGGCAGCGGGATGATGGCATCGGGCCGATCAGTGCTTTGCTTGCGACTGGTGAGCCAGCGGGCCCGCAAGTGTACGGGCTTGGAGCCAAGAGGTGACCACGCCTTCGATCCGAGATTCTGCACGCGGACGACGGCCGTGAACGAAGCCCCACGGTCAGCGACCACCGGAGCGTTCAGCGAATAAATCGCCGCCCGTGGAGATACCAGCGACTCATCGCAGCGTGGCTCCTCGATGCGACGCACGAATCGACGCACCCGTGAATAGAGCGGCTGCAGCGGAGCGGGAACCAGCGCGGCGATTCGTGCCATCCTGACAAACTCCAACGGTTACGCGGATCGTGACGCCTGAAAATATGCCGAGCGGCAAACCACCGTCAAGGGCAAGGCGTTTCCTCCACTGTGGATCCAGCCCGGTGGATAGAATAACGCGAGCCTCCGGGGCATCCGCGTGTCGGTCTTTGTCGACTTCCAACTTCCCAGCCCGGCGACCTGGTTTTACTGGTCGCTGATGCTCTGCGTTGCGCTCTTCTATCAGTTCAACAGACCGCTGTCGCTGCGTAATTTCGACCTTCTCGCGCTCTACCTGTTTGTGCCCGGCGTGCTGCTCGTGCAGTTCTCCAGCAACCACTTTGCCGGCTACATCTGGCTCTTCGGCGCTTCGGCATACTGGCTGCTGCGAACACTGCTCGACGGTGCGTTCCGTCACAGGCCCAGCTATCGGGCCAACTTGAACAAGCCGGGCCTCGCATGGTTCGGCATCGCCTTGTTTGCGGTGCTGATTGCTGTCGCGATCCGCAAACCGGCCGTGCCGGAGGAAATGATTGGCCGGGCTCCGGTGGTCGTAAACAGCGTCAAAGATGGTGCCACCGCGGTCGTGAATCAGACGCAACCCGAAGGCGACGGCCGGGGTGTGAGGATCGCGGTCGAGCGCGGACTGGCACTCATGGGCCACACCGCGGTATCGCTCGGATTGCTGCTGATCGGCGTGCGGCACTTCCGCGATGCCGAGGTCGGTGCCGCCATGGCCACGCTCTATCTCCTTATGCCTGTCACGGGTTATCACGTCGCCCAGCTTCATCATGTGCTGCCGGCGGCGCTCGTCACCTGGGCGGTTGTTTGCTATCGCATACCGCTCTGGAGCGGATTCCTGCTCGGCCTCGCTGCGGGGGCAACGTTCTTCCCCGTGTTGCTGTTCCCCGTCTGGCTGCGGTTGTATTGGAGGCGTGGTGCACTGCGGTTCATCATGGCGTATTTTACCGCGCTTGCCATCGGCCTCGGTGTGACACTTCTGGTGCTCTGGAGTCTTGGTCTCTTCCCGGACGGGCTTACGCGGACGCTGCACCTGGCCGACTGGCAACCGTGGAAAGCTCCGACTTCAGAGGGGCTCTGGCAAGGTGTGCACTGGGCCTATCGTTTGCCTGTGTTCATATTGTATGCGGGTTTTTTCTTCATGCTTTTCGTGTGGCCGCCGGTGCGGACGCTCGCTCACGTGGTGGCGCTCTCCGCGGCAGTGCTGATCGGCATCCAATTCTGGTACGCGGAGCGGGGCGGAATGTATGTGCTCTGGTATCTGCCGCTGATCATTGTTATGACACTGCGGCCGACCACGGGCGAGATCGAGACCGAACTCGCCGGCAACGGTTGGGCCAGTCGTCTTCTCAAGGCCGGCTGGGAACGCGTCCGCCGACGCTCCTCCGACTCAAACCCTCCCGCTTTGGCAGGATGATCCATGCAGCGGAAACTCTACATTTTCCTCGCCCTACTCGTCGCGTTTGTCGTCTGCGGACTGCCACTGCTGTACGCTGTGCAATCCGAGCGGCATCTCCGCAATTTCCACGAAGTCGTGGCAGGCGATCTCTACCGCAGCGGGCAGATGGCACCCGCCGCCCTCGCCCGCACGATCAACGAATACCACATCGGCACGGTGATCTCCTTCCGCGACAACCGCGATCCCGACAAGCCTTCGCCCGATGAATACGAGGAAGAACTGTGCAACGATCGCGGCGTGCAGTACCATCGACTCAGCCCGCTGCGCTGGAGTGAGCCCGACGGATCCATACCTGCCCAGGTGAACGTCGACCGCTTTCTCGAGATCATCAACGATCCCAGGACACCGCGCCCGATCCTCGTACACTGCTTTGCCGGCGTCCACCGCACGGGAGCGTTCGTCTCGATCTATCGCATGGAACGCTGCGGCTGGAGCCATGACGAAACGATAGAGGAGATGTTCGAAATCGCCGGCGACCGCAAAGTATTCGACGAAGATCAGCTCGATTATTTGCGCAAATACCCTGTGAAAAGTCGCTGAGCTGAGTCGCGGCGATAGTGCCTGCATCCGATCCAATTGCTTTCTCTGCAGTCGGCTGCATATCATAAGTTCTCCTGACAAGCTGTGGGACACACCTGTTCCCGGCTTGCAGTGCTTTATCGTCCGACTCCGGGAAGCCTCGACACGAGGCACATCGGCTGCGACACAGGAGCTTTATTCCCAATCCCATCGTCGGATGCAAGCTTGCACCACCCCAGGCAACACCCACCAGCCTCCCACATCGTCATGGCCGACTCTCGCTCGGCGGCCGCATCGGCACCTTGCTCGGCGTGACCATCCCGCTTGCCGGGTTCGTGTGCGCCATCGTCCTGCTCTGGGGCCGAGGCTTTGAGTGGTCTGACCTGATCGCGCTCCTCAGCATGTATGCTCTCAGCGTCCTCGGTGTGACCATCGGCTTCCACAGGCTCTTCGTCCACCGATCCTATGAGACCGTGATGCCAGTGAAGGTCATGCTCACCGCGCTGGGCTCCATGGCACTCCAGGGCAACATGATTCACTGGGTCGGCCTGCACCGCTGGCACCACCAGCACAGCGACAATCCAGAGGATGTCCATTCCCCGCACCATCAGGGCGGCGGTCTACTCGGCTTTCTCCGCGGCTTCTGGCACTCGCACATCGGCTGGGCCTTCCACGCTGACCCGCCGCACCTCGAGCACTATGTGCAGGATCTCGCAAAAAGCCCGACACTCCGCTTGGCCAGCAGCCTGTTCCCTGTGTGGGTCCTGATGGGCCTTGCGCTACCCGCCGCGGTGGGCGGAATTCTCACGGGCACCTGGGCCGGTGTGTGGACTGGCCTGCTCTGGGGCGGGTTTGTCCGGATCTGCCTCGTGCACCACGTCACCTGGAGCATCAATTCAGTTTGCCACATCTGGGGTCGCCAGACCTACCGCAGCGAGGATGAGAGCCGCGACAATTTCGTGATGGGCCTGCTCGCATTCGGCGAAGGTTGGCATAACTCGCACCACGCATTCCCGACCTCCGCCCGTCATGGCCTGCGCTGGTGGCAACTGGACCTCAGCTACTGGGCAATCCGAGTGCTTGCCCTCACCGGCCTTGCCTGGGGTGTCAAGGTGCCAACGACGGAAGCTCAGTTGAAAGAGGTGAGGGTCGTGCATTGATAGTTGTGGACTGATCCAGCTTCACGGCGGATTTCACACATCATCTCTGGCACCGGCGAAATCAGCGGTCGCAATCCAAGAGCGCTGGCTGAACGCCGCCTGTTTCAGGAATCTGATTGACGCTTGCAGCCCGGGCACCATACTATTTTCTTTTCGGCTTCTGCCCGTCGGACATTCCACGAATGACGGATCTGGCATCTCTGGCAGCTCCACTCCTCCATGCTACGGCTCGCGCCCGTTCGCTGAACGATGCTCCGCTCGTCATCAAGCTCGGTGGCAGCGCGATGGAAGATCCCGCTGCGACCGCGGGCACACTCGACAGCATCGCTGTGCTGCACCAACTCGGTCTGCCACTGATCCTTGTTCATGGCGGCGGCAAAGCGATCGATCGTGCGATGACGGAAGCAGGGATTGAAGTCAGGAAAGTGCTAGGCCGTCGCTACACCGATCCGGCAACTCTGGAAGTCGTCTGCCAAGTGTTATGGCAGATTAGCCAGGATCTATGTGCGAAGCTCATCGAGCGCGATGTCAGGACGAGTCTTGAACAGCCGATCACCGCGGAACGACTGATGCTGCCGGGTATCGATTTGCAGCCTGTCGATCTGGGGCTGGTCGGTCGGCCCACCCAGATTGATGTTGAGAAATTGAACTTTCTGATTGAGCAGTCTGCAGTGCCAGTCATCGCGTCGCTTGGGCGACAGGACAAACAGAATCTCAACATCAACGCCGACACCGCCGCGTCTGCTGTCGCGGGCGCGATGAAAGCCGAGACAGTATACTTCCTCACCGACACGCCCGGCGTGCTCGCGGACCGATACGACCCCGCCTCGCGTTATGCTCGCTTGACCGTCGCCGAGTGCAATGAGTTGATCACCAGCGGCGTCATCGACGGCGGCATGATCCCGAAAGTGGAAGCCTGCTTCGAAGCCCTCCAAGCGGGGGCGAAGCGGGCAGTCATCCTCGACGGCCGCAATCCGCATTCGCTACTCAGCGAGTTTGTCAGTGACACAGTCCTCGGTACGGAGATCCTCCCTTGACCGCGACGCAATCGTCCGAACAGATCATCGCCACCGCGAAGAAGCACCTGATCGCGAACTATACGCGCTACCCGGTTTGCCTCGTCCGCGGTGAAGGCTCCACGGTCTGGGACGCGGAGGGTCGGCAGTATCTCGATTTCTTTCCCGGCTGGGGCTGCGGAATACTCGGGCACTGCCCGCCGCGGGTCGTCGAAGCGGTGCAGCGGCAGGTCGCGGAACTCATTCATGTGCCGAACACATGGTATACCGAGAGCCAGGTGAATCTCGCTCAGGCTCTCTGCGAGCGCACCGGCTGGGGCGGTCAGGCGTTTTTCTGCAACAGCGGCACGGAGGCCAACGAAGCCGCGATCAAGCTCGCTCGACTCAATGGTAAAGCCCGTGGCCGCTACAAGGTCATTACGATGACCAACAGCTTTCATGGCCGCACCATGGGCTCGCTGTCGGCGACCGCACAGCCGAAGTACCACGCCGGGGTCGAGCCCCTGCTGCCGGGATTTCTCTACGCACCGTTCGGCGATCTCGAAGCTGCAGCCAAGCTGGTCGATGGCGAAACCGCAGCGATCCTCATCGAGCCGATCCAGGGGGAAGGGGGGATAAACCTCCCGCCGGCGGGCTATCTCGAGGGACTCCGTGCTCTGTGCGAAGAGCATGGCATGCTGCTGATGTTTGATGAGGTGCAGACCGGCATGGGCCGCACCGGTACGTGGTACGCCCATCAGCACTGGTCGGTGACTCCCGACGTGGTGACGCTCGCGAAAGCCCTCGCCAGTGGAATCGCGATGGGCGGGCTGATCGCCAAGCCGGAGGTGGCGCTGCACTTCAAGCCCGGCACGCACGCGGCGACATTCGGCGGGAATCCCGTGAGCGCCATCGCCGCTCTGGCGACCATCGAGACGATCGAAGAGGAGGGTCTCCTGGAGCGAGCCATTGCGATCGGCGAACGCTTCCGAGGTCACTTTGAGAAACTACAAGCTGAGTGCCCGCTGATCGCGGAGATCCGCATTCGCGGTACCATGATCGGTGTGCAGTTGAGCGTCGAAGGCGCGCCGATTGTCGCTGCATGCCTCAAAGCGGGCCTGCTGGTGAACTGCACACATCTGACTGTGCTGCGGTTGCTCCCCGCGCTGACCATTACCGATGAAGAGATCGATGCCGGCTGCGGGATCATCGCAAGTGCACTTGCTTCACTGTCCCCCGAGATGGGAAGAGGAGCGTAGCACAATGAAGCACTTTCTCAATCTCATCGACTGCAGTGCTGACTATATCACAGCCCTGCTCGATAGCGCGGCTCGGCTCAAGGACGGGCGAACACGCGGCATCCCGGCACAATCACTGCTGGGGAAAGTCGTCGCACTCGTCTTTGAAAAGCCCTCGCTGCGGACTCGGGTCAGCTTCGAAGCTGCCGTGGCTCAACTCGGCGGCACCAGTCTCTTCCTGCCCGGCAGCGAGGTCGGCCTCGGCTGGCGGGAGACACTTGCGGACTTCAGCCGCACCATGAGCCGCTATGTCGACTGCATGGTCTTCCGCGTCTTTCAACACGCCACGCTCGACGGCGTCGCTGCTCATTCAGGCGTGCCAGTCATTAATGGCCTGAGCGATCGCTCACACCCGTGTCAGGCGTTGGCGGACCTGCTGACGATCCGGGAGCACTGCGGTGATCTTGCTGGGAAACGGTTCGTGTTCGTCGGCGACGGTAACAACGTTGCCCGGTCACTGGCCGTCGGCTGCGGGCGGCTCGGTGCGGAGTTTGTGCTGGCTTGCCCGCCCGGCTACGGCTTTGATGACACGTTTCTCCGCGAGTATGCCCAGCATGTGAACGAGGCCATTCCGCGTGTGCTGAACGATCCCGCGGCTGCCGTGAAGAACTCCTACGTGTTCTACACCGATGTTTGGACCAGCATGGGTCAGGAAGCGGAGCGCGAGGAACGGCTGAAAAAGTTTAAGGGATTCCAGGTGAATGCGAAGCTGCTCGCGGAAGCCAGCGCGGGGTGCAAAGTGCTGCACTGTTTGCCGGCTCACCGCGGCGAGGAGATCACTGATGAGGTGGTCGATGGCCCGCACAGCGTGGTCTTCGATCAAGCCGAGAATCGGCTGCACGCTCAGAAAGCGGTGTTGGAACTGCTGATGAAGTGAGCATTTGATATTCTCTCTCCATGCGACCATACAATCGAAAAGCCAACGAACTCCGCCCGCTGAGCTTTAAGCGCAAGTACACGCGCTCGGCACCCGGCAGCGTGCTGGTCAAGTTCGGCACGACCACTGTGCTTTGCACCTGCTGCGTCACGAACGAAGTGCCAGAGTTTCTGAAGGGTAAGGGCAAGGGTTGGATGACCGCGGAGTACGGCATGCTCCCCGGCAGCACGGGCAGCCGCAAGCCGCGGGACAAAGCTGGCAAAGTCGATGGCCGCACTGTGGAGATTCAGCGGCTGATCGGTCGCAGCCTGCGGGCAGTGTTGGAGCTTGCCAAGCTCGGCGAGCGCACGCTGTGGGTTGACTGCGACGTGATCGAAGCCGATGGCGGCACGCGCACGGCGAGCATCACGGGAGCATTCGTCGCCATGGTCGATGCACTGAACAGTATCAAGGGCGTCCTCCCGGCCAGCATCTCGGACATTCTCACCGACAGCGTTGCCGCGGTCAGCGTCGGCATGGTCGACGGTGAGCCGCGGCTCGACCTTGAATACATCGAAGACCGCGACGCCGATGTGGACATGAACCTTGTGATGACCGGCAGTGGCAAGTTCATCGAAGTGCAGGGGAGCGGCGAGGAAGCCACCTTCACGCGTGGCGAACTCACCAAACTGCTTGACCTCGGCGCCGGCGGCATCACAGCAATCTCTGCTGCTCAAAAAGCGTCGCTCGGAAAATCCTGGCCATTTTAATCATTTTCCCGAACCTCCGTGTGTAGTGTGACGTACGCCATCGCAACACCCGGAGCACCCGCATGTTCGGCTTTCGTGAATTCGACCGCGTGCTCCGCGGCGAGGTGCCCTCCGGCGAAACCAAGCTCGCACCGCTAATGCGGGTCCTGGTCCTGCTCGCGGTCAGCTATGGCGTCTGCATGGGCGTCTATGCACTCAGCAGTCGCGAGGAACCGGAGTTCCGCCAGATGCTGGCCTCCGCACTCAAGGTGCCGGCACTTCTGGTGCTCACTTTGTTGGTCACCTTTCCATCGCTCTACGTTTTCAACACGCTGCTCGGATCGCGGCTGCACATGGTCGAACTCGCCCGGTTGCTCGCCAGTGCTTTCGGCGTGCTCGTCGCCGTGCTCGCCGCGTTCGGGCCAATCGTTGCATTCTTCAGCGTCACGACGTCGAGCTATCCGTTCATTTTGCTCCTCAATGTCGTGGTGTTTGCCGTCGCCGGTTCGTTCGGCCTCGGCTATCTCCAGCGCACGCTGGGCGCCTTGATACAACTCGACACGGCTCGCCGGATGGCTGATGCAACGCCGCCGGACGGTGAGCCCGAGATGCCGACGATGCTGGATGGTTCGCCGACGCGGACGGTGTTCACCGCGTGGATGTTTGTGTTCGCACTGGTCGGCTCGCAGATGAGTTGGGTGCTGCGGCCGTTCATCGGCTCGCCGGACAAGGCGTTCACTTGGTTCCGCCCGCGGGATTCGTCGTTCCTCGAAGCCGTGGGTCGCTCGATCCGAGTTCTACTCGCCGGGGGCTGAGATGCAGGTCGACCGCATCCTGCGTGCGGCCACGGCGGAGGGCGGGCGCTTCCGCGACGCGCTCGCCGCCGTGCTCTGG
>JBGSSZ010000239.1:0-38066 GCA_041736785.1 Limnoglobus sp. | reverse complement strand
TACACCGTCGGCTCGCGCAAATCGGAGAACAACGGCGTCTACTACGCCGATGTCCGCGACTCCTCGAAACCGCTCCTCATCACCAAAGGCACGGGCCGTTTCTATCGGCTGACGTGGGACGACGCACAGACGCGGTTGGTGTTCTTTTTCGACGACACGCCCCCCGAGGCACCCAGCACGCCGTCTGCACCGACTTCGTCATTCCCCCGTCGCCGCACTGCGGAAGCCACGCCGACGCCGCCGAGCGTGTCGCGTGCCAAGCCGCGGGTCTATCTGTGGCAGCGGCCCGAAGATGGCAAGTCGGCCAAGACTGCCGTTCAGGTGCTGGGTCCGGACACTCCGGGGATCAAGCCGGGCTGGCAGATCGTCGATCGCGGCGGGCTCGATTTCAGTGCCGATGGATTGAAGCTGAATGTGAGTGCAGCCCCCGAGCCCGAGAAGCCGACGCCTCCGAAGAAGTCCAGTTCGCCGACTGAGAAAATCGAGCTCGATCTCTGGCACTGGAAAGACGAAATGATCCAGCCCATGCAGAAGATCCGCGCCGGCGTCAGCCGCAATCGCAGCTATCCCGGCGTCTACCTGCTCGATGAGAAACGCTTTGTCCACCTCGCGGACGAGGACCGCGCGCTGCGGGCACCGGACCATGGTGACTGGGCGGTCGGCTCCTCCGACAAGAAATACCGCTTCCAGACCTGGGAGTCGCCCACGCCCTCCGACTACGCTCTGATCAACATCCGCACCGGGGAAGCGAAGCCGATCCTCACCGCGGCCCGCTCTTCGCTCGCGGCTTCGCCAAACGGAAAGTACGCTGCCGGGTTCGAGGGCAAGAACTGGTTCTGTATTAGCATTCCCGACGGCAAGAAGACCATGCTGACCGCGAAGTTGAAGACGTCGTTTGTCAACGAAGATTTCGACATGCCGATGACCGCGTCTTCGCACTCGCAGCTTGGCTGGTCGAAGGACAGCAAGCACTTGTTCGTCTGCGACAAGCACGACATCTGGAAGCTCGCACCCGACGGCAGCGAAGCAGTCAACATCACCGGCATCGGTGCCAAGTCGAATCTGCGATTTCGCCTGGCCCGGGTAGAGAAAGACGCGGATGACGGCGTCCCCGAGCGCGGCCTCGACACCGCCTCGCCGTGGCTGCTGACAGCCGAGAACCTGACTACGCACGACTCGGGGTTCTATCGCATGCTGCCCGGTCAGACTCCAAAACTTCTGATCATGGGAGCCCGCGGCTACGGCACGCCCTTCAAGGCGAAAAAGGCCGACACGCTCGTGTTCACGATCAGCACCTTCACCGACTTTCCCGACTACTACGTCACCACGAATGACTTCAAGGAGGTCACGCGGATTACCGACGCCAACCCGCACCGCAAAAACTACAACTGGGCCCGTGCCGAACTGATCGACTACACCAGCAGCGACGGCATCAAGCTGCAGGGGATCCTCGTCAAGCCGGAGAACTTCGATCCCGCGAAGAAGTATCCGATGGTTGTCTATATCTATGAGCGGCTCAGCGGGAATTTCAATCGCTATCACGCGCCCGTGGTCAACCGCGGTCAGACCATCAGCCCGATCTGGTATGCGAGCAATGGCTATCTCGTACTGATGCCCGACATCGCCTACAAAGTCGGCGCACCCGGCCCGAGCGCGATCAACTGCGTGCTGCCCGCGATCCAAGCTGTCTGCAATCGCGGCTGCGTCAACGAAAACGCCATCGGAATCAACGGTCAAAGCTGGGGTGGCTACCAGATCGCCTACATGATCACGCAAACGAATCGCTTCAAAGCCGCTGTCGCCGGGGCCGTCGTGAGCGACATGGTCAGTGCCTACAACGGCATCCGCTGGGGCAGCGGCATGGCGAGGCAATTCCAGTACGAACGCACGCAGTCCCGCATTGGGCAGACGCTCTGGCAGGCGCCGATGAAGTACATCGAAAACTCGCCCGTATTCATGGCGGACCGCGTGAGAACGCCGCTACTGATGATTCACAACGACGCCGACGATGCAGTGCCGTGGTACCAGGGCATCGAATACTATCTCTCGCTGCGGCGGCTGGGCAAAGAAGTCTACATGCTCAACTACAACAACGAGCCGCACAATCTGGCGAAGTCGATCAATGCCCGCGATTTCGCACTGCGAATGCACCAGTTCTTCGAGCATCATCTCAAAGGTGTGCCGATGCCGCCGTGGATGGCTGACGGCGTCCCGTACCTCGAACGCGATGAGGAAAAGGAGCAGTGGAAGAAGCTGTTCACGCCAACGAAGTAATCCGTATTGTTAGCCGGACGCGCCAGCAACGAGTGGAATGCTTGAAACGAGAAGACCGCACCCGTTGCTTGCGCGACCGGCTAACAAGTCATCACAGAGGTGTGGCATGCGGAATCTCGTGGCGGTCGTCGTGTTTCTCTTCGCCGTGCCTTACAGCGAGGCAGCACCAGTGATCCTGGCTTCGGGGCTCAAGAACCCGGAGTCGGTCTGTTACGGCGTCGGCGGCAAGCTCTACGTCACCGAGATCGGTGAGCGGAACACCGCGGGCGACGGCCGCGTCTGCGTCATCAACGATGGCAAAGCCATGCCATTCGCCACCGGGCTCGATGACCCGCGTGGCATCTGCTTCAACCGTCCGCAAGGCGCTCTCTACGTTGCTGACAACACTCGCATCGTCCGCGTCGACAAAGCGGGCAAAGTCACCATCGCTGTCCCGCCCGATCGTTTTCCGATCGCTCCGGGGCGGCTCAATGACATCGCCATCCACGAATCCACGCAGACACTGATCGTCAGCGACTCCGGCAAAGGGGCCGTCTTTTGCATCGCGCTCAAGGGCGGCAAAGTTGATCTGCTCGCGGATGGCACGACGGTGGCCGGTTTGAAATCGCCGAACGGCGTGATCTTTGACGGCGTGTCGTTCGCGTTGGTTGTCGACAGTGCGACGGGCAAACTGCACCGCATCAACCTGGAGGACCGCTCGTCCGAAACTATCGCCGAGGGGCTCGTCGGGGCTGACGGACTCGCGTGGGATCACCACGGTCGACTGTTCATCTCGCAGAACCGTGCCGGCAAACTTATGGGCATCCCGCGTCCGGGTGAGAAGCCGATCCTGGTCGCCGAGGGGCTTCCTTCGTCCGCAGACTGCTGCCTCGCTGCCACCGGGTCGAGCCTCATGGTGCCCGACATGAAGTCGGGAGCCATCATGGAAGTCAGCAGCAGGATTCCCGGCTGGGAAGTGGATACGACACCTCTCGCAGTGACGACCGAACCGGCGTTTCCCAAGCTCGCCTGGACCGGATGGGACGACGGCAGCGAATCAGGTCGAGCCAACCCTTTACGGCCGATCCTGCTTACCCACGCCGGCGACGGCAGCAATCGCAACTTCGTCGCTGTTCAGCAAGGCACGATCCACGCCTTCGACAACAGCGACGACGCGACCAAAACAAAGGTATTCCTCGACATCACGAAGAAGGTGCGCTACCTCGACCGCCAGAACGAAGAAGGTCTGCTCGGTCTCGCGTTCCACCCGAAGTACAAGCAGAACGGCGAGTTCTTCGTCTTCTACACCGACGTCACGGCCAAGGGACGAAACATCATCTCGCGGTTCCGGGTGAAAAAAGACAACCCGGATGAAGCCGACCCGGCCAGCGAGGAAATCCTGCTGCGGATCGAGAAGCCGTATTGGAATCACGATGGCGGCACGATTGTCTTCGGACCCGACGGCATGCTCTACATCACGCACGGCGACGGTGGCCTCGGCAACGACCCGCACGGCAACGGGCAAAACCTCAAGACGATGCTCGGCAAGGTGCTCCGCATCGACGTGGACCGCAAAAGCGACGGCAAGCCCTACTCGATCCCGGCTGACAATCCCTTCGCGAAGAGCCGCGACGCGTTGCCTGAGATCTACGCATACGGCATCCGCAACATCTGGCGGATGGCATTCGATAAACCGACGGGCCGCCTATGGGCCGGCGACGTCGGGCAGAACATCTACGAAGAAATCAACATCATCCAGCCGGGTGCCAACTACGGCTGGAGCATCCGCGAGAGCCTGCACCCCTTCGGCAAGAACGGCGTCGGACCACGCAAGGATCTCCGCGAGCCGATCTGGGAATACCACCACGACCTGGGTAAGTCCATCACCGGCGGCTTCGTCTATCGCGGCAAGCAGGTGCCCGTGCTCCAGGGCAAGTATCTTTACGCCGACTATGTCTCGCAGAAAATCTGGACTTTGACCTACGACGATGCGAAAGGCCGCGTCACCGGCAATCAGCCCATCACCAACCCGAACGTGGCCGTGATGTCGTTCGGCGAGGATCAGAATGGCGAAGCCTACATCATGGGAGTCAGCCCAAATGGTCGTGGTATTCACCGCATCATTTCTGCGAAACCGTGAGCCAAGCTGAGAGTAAATTGATCTTATCGCGGGAATTCATCGTTGCTTTCTGTCGCGGACCACGCAAGAATGTTGTTACGGTTGGAGGTTTCCAGACATGGAACCGCTTCTGATTCTTGCTGGTGTCGCGACTGCTGCAGGTGGCCTTTTCTACTTCCGGCGGCAGCGCTCCGCACCCGCACCGATTCTCAAACTCGATCCGCGCGAAGATCGCCTCGCCCGGCAATTGGCCAAGAGCGTCGGCTATCCGATTCAGGACGTGCTCCCCTCCATTCGCGTCGAGCTTGAGCTCGCTTCTCACCTCGACGACGAGATTATCTTCAAACGCGCGAAGTATCACTTTCAGCAGAACCTTCCCGAAGCTCAGTGCAGCGTCTATCGCGACCGCAAGGTGGGTTGAGGATGACTCACCTGCCCCGGTCGGGGTATCCGATAGCCTTGAGCATCATGAACTTGAAATCGCAGGATCCACTGCACTGCCAAATTCTTTGATGAGTCCGCGGTGGTCCGAGAGGAACTCCGCGACTGCCACCATTTGCGACGGTGGCAGATCCATCAGTACCATCTCATCAAACACAATCCCGTCGTCCTCCGCTTCCAGCAGATCAGCGAGGATGCGATCGAGCTCGTTTTCCGCTTGAATCGTCATCGTTTTTTCTCCTTCAGACTTTTCTCGGAGTCGCTCCTGAGGTGTTCGTGCAGAGTTGCCAAGCCTCGCCGCAGCAGGCCGGCGATCGCGGGTCGGGTTTTTTGCAACCTCGCCGCGATGTCGTTCACTCGCATCCCTTCAATGTACCGTAGTCGCACGGCGTCCCGCTGATCCGGTGGCAGTCGCTCGAGATACTCGAGCATCCTCTGAAGCTGTTCCGCCTTGGAGACGATCCCGCCCGGCGTGTCCATCTGAGCCGGCATGCTACTGTTGAGTCTGCGTTCACGTTGCACATCGCGCTTCTGGGCGGTCAGTGTGCGGTGCTCATCCAAAAAATTGTGCCGCAACGCTTCTTTAAGCCACGCCAATTGGGCTCGGCTGTTCTCGCTTCGTGGTGGCGTCCCTGCCGCTTCCGCGAGCGTCTTTTGCACGACGCCAGCCAGATCGATTTTACCCTGAAGCTCTGTCTGCATCAGCTGCCGAGCGTAATCGCTCAGTGCGGCTCGATGGGATTCCGTCCAATCGGTATTGTCAAAGGCCACGGAAGCTCCGGATCGCGGAAGCACAGCACGGAGGCAATACTGACTTGGGTGTAAACTGGAAAAGGTCAATAGGCGGAAAAACTACACCCGACTGGAGTCGAACCAGTAACCTTCGGTTCCGTAGACCGATGCTCTATCCAATTGAGCTACGGGTGCGTGAATCTCATCATATGGCGGGTCATCGTCGGCGTCAACGCGAAGACGACTTCAACAATTCAGAGTAAAAAACCACACATCGGGTGCGCGCGGAGGGGGAGTTGGACGGTTCTGAGCATGAGTGCGATTGTTGCCGGGGATGGCGGGCGCAATTGGCGCGACAATGTCGATTCCGCGAGCAAAGACAGTCGAAGAAAGTCGCAGCGACAGCCACGGCTCGATTCCACGGCCCGGCCATTCGCGAAACCTCAAGTCTCAGGAGGATCGACCGTGAATCTGCGTCAACTGTGCCTTCTCGGCGCGGCGACTGCGCTGGGCAACGTCGCCCTGGCTGCCGAGCCCGCCAAGCTGCCCCTCGCCAAAGCCATGCCTTCGGCGAAATCCGCTTCCGGCAATCAAAACCTCGCGGACACCATCGCCGCGAAACTCACCAGCACCGGCTCGGCCCACTTGGCCGACGTGAGTCTGCAAGTCAATGACGGCGTCGTAAGCGTGATCGGCACTTGCCGCGACGCCGCGACCAAGCAGCGTGTTATCAACGATGTGCGGACTGTCAGCGGCGTGACGAAAGTCCGCGACGGGCTGACTGTCGGCATCATGCAGGTCCAGGCCACGCAGACGCCGATGGCGCTGCCGAACGTGGGCCCGATCGCGGCTTCGCCGATGACAGGCACGATCCCCTCGGGCAACGGCCCGATGATCGAGCCACAGGCGATGGGTGGCCCGAACATGATGGGTTCGGCCGAACTGAATGCCCCGCCGCTGCCGCCGAACGCGTGGCCGACCTACGCCCCGCACAACAACGTCAGCCGCGTGGCTTACCCGCAGGCCTACCCCTACAACGCGTTCCCGTTCATCGGGCCCTACTATCCGTTCCCGAAGGTTCCCCTCGGCTGGCGGAAAGTGACGCTCGAATGGGAAGACGGCCACTGGTGGTATGGCCGCAACCAGACGCCGAACGACTACTGGCGTGTGCGGTTCTGGTGATCCCGTGAGGGGTTTGGGGTGTGGGGTTTCGGGTTTGGGGTACAAAGAAGTGAGCCATGTCTGGCACGCTTCGGAAACCCTGAGTCTGAAACCCCATAACCATTTCCATGAATGCACTCAGTCCTGGTGGAGTCGTCGCAGCGAGGATGTCGCGATTCGAGTCGCGGCCGCAGCAAGTGGCGATGGCGGATGCGGTGGCTGCCACGTTGGCCGATGGCGGGCAACTGCTCGTCGAAGCGGCCACGGGAGTCGGGAAAAGCTTCGCGTATCTCGTACCTGCGATTGAAGCCATGGCCGCGGACGGCCAACGCAGGATCGTCGTCAGCACGAACACAATCGCCTTGCAGGAACAACTGGTCCGCAAGGATATTCCGTTTTTGAAAGCGGCGCTGCCGCACGAATTCAGACCGGTGCTGGTCAAGGGTCGCGGGAACTATCTCAGTCTGCGACGGATGAAGGTAGCCCAGCAGCGGATCACTTCCTTGATCGCGGACCCGCTGGGGTCGCAGCATATGGAGGAGATCGCGACCTGGTCGAAAGCCACGGTCGATGGGAGCCGCAGTGATCTGCCGATGACACCGCAGCCTGGAGTCTGGGATCTTGTGGAGAGCGATAGCGGGAATTGTCTGGGGAAGAAGTGCCCCACGCACAGCGTCTGCTTCTACTATAAGGCCCGCAAGGCGGTTTTCGGGGCCAATCTGTTCGTCGTCAATCACGCTCTCTTTTTCGCGGACCTTGCCTTGCGGAAGCAGGGTGCAGGGCTGCTGCCTGACTACGATGCGGTGATCTTTGATGAGGCCCACACGCTCGAGGATGTGGCCGCGGACTACCTCGGCATTCAGGTCGGGCAGGGCACTGTTGAGTATTTGCTGAACCAGCTTTGGGCACCGCGTGGGGATAAAGGCCTACTTGTGCTGCATGGCACCGATCAGAGTTACGAGCGCATCGAGGCGGCTCGCCAGGCCAGCGAGCGATTCTTTCACAGCGTCGGCGAGTGGCTCCTCAGCCTGCGGAAAGACACCGCGCGCGTGCGGCAACCGAACATCGTCAACGACGTGCTCTCCGAACCGCTGGCGATGCTGGCACGGCATCTCATCGACCTCACCAGCGAGATGCCCGACGAGGAGAAGATCGAAATCACCAGCAAAGCCGAGTGGCTGGGGACACTTGCATTGATGCTCAAGGAATGGCTGGCTCAGAGCCGCGAGGGGCAGGTCTACTGGGTTGAGACGCGTGCGGGCCGGGTGCGGCGGATCAGCTTAGTGAGCGCGCCGATCGAGGTGGGCCCGGCGCTGCAAGCCGAGCTGTACGACAAGGTGCGGAGCGTCATTCTCACCAGTGCCACGCTCAGCACTGGCGGTGACCGTGGCTTCGCAATGATGAAAGATCGACTCGGCCTGGAGACTGCCAAGTCTAAACTCCTCGGCAGTCCATTCAACTTCCGTGAGCAGGTGGGGCTGCATCTCTTCCGCGACATGCCCGACCCGTCAGCGAATGCTGCAACGTATGAAGACGCAGTGCTCACCAAGCTGCCCGAGTATTTGCAGATGAGCGAGGGGCGGGCGTTCGTGTTGTTTACGAGCTATTCGTTTTTGAAGCGGGCCGCTCAGCGACTGCGACCGTGGGCGGCGAAGCACGGATACACGATCTTCGCACAGGGCGAGGGTATGCCGGTGTCGCGGATGCTGGAGGAGTTTCGTGGTGCGACGCGGGCCGTGATCTTCGGCGTCGACAGCTTCTGGCAGGGTGTGGACGTGCAGGGCGAGGCTCTGAGCAATGTGATCATTACCAAGCTTCCGTTCGCGGTACCGGACCGGCCGATCATTGAGGCCCGTATGGAAGCGATCACGGCGAGCGGCGGCAATCCGTTCATGGAGTATCAGGTGCCGCAGGCGGCAATCAAATTGAAGCAAGGTTTCGGGCGACTGATCCGCACCGCTACCGATCGGGGGCTTGTCGTGATCTTTGATCCGCGGGTGCTGACGAAGCGGTACGGCGAGATGTTCCTGGACGCGCTGCCGTATTGCGAGCGGATCATTCACTGACAATACACTTCTGCAGATCGTTGCTAACTGCGGATATTCAATTGCACCAGTTCACCGGTCCAATTCCCGACCTGTCCGCCGCCGCCGGGCATTGATGTTAAACCACGGGTCAACGCATACCAGCAGAAATAACAATGGTTGCTGGTCTGGCCCGGCAGGGCATCGGGATCGCTCGCGAGGATCTCGTCGCGGATGGCACTCAAGCCTTGGCTGAAAATCGTCCCCACGACCGGGTGCTTTCTCCCCTTGCGGATGATCTGCTCGACGCTGTCGGTGTGAATGTTGCCAATCGTCAGCTGATCGAGGTCGCTGGCGAAGCCGCAGCATGGTTTGACTTCGCCTCTCGGATTCACGATCAGGGCCTGCCCGGGGCCTTCGCAATAATCCTCTTTGAACCATTCGCCGTCCCACGGATTGCCCGGCAAGCTCTCAGCCCGCTCAACCGTGGCGAGGTGATTCCAGTTCAGCGTCATCGTGAAATCGTCGCTGACCAGCAAGTAACGGTGGAGCAGGGGGCTCCACTCAATCACGGCATCAAGCTCTGTGGCCAGTTTCTGGATCGGCTCCAGCCCCTTGTCCGGAGCCCGGCTCGCGTAGTTCAACGCTATGATCGTGTCTTTGGCAAAGACTTTCCTGGCGACCCGGCAGTATGTGGCGAGCTTGGCGGTCTCGATGCCGTGGAATTTGTCGACGCTGAGACCGAGCTTGCCGCTGAACCCGGCATCGCGGAGATTCGTATGCACTCTGCGGAGCTCGGCCTGGCTTTTGAACCAGACGCCGTTGCTCATAAGCTTGTCAAAGCGAAAACCAAGTTTGGCAGCCCGCTCGGTGACCGCCACGAGGAATTCGGGATAGAGGAATGGCTCTCCGCCTGTGAAGCCGAGGATGCGGATCCCTGCCGCGTAGGCCTGCTCGGTGAACGCGAGCGCGACGTCGATGCTGAGCCGGTCGGTCCATTCGATGGGCACGCAGCAGTGCGGGCAGGCCAGATTGCACTGGTAGGTGCCGGCGAAGGAGAGATAGTTCGGCCGGAAGGTACGGGTCTGCCGCTCGGCCCGGATATCGCCGCGATTTAGCATTCTCTTGTCTTATCAGGTTGTGCTTTTTGGCCTGCTGAATCGTCTTTCTGATAGAGCGACATCGCCCTGTGCGGTTTTCTCCTTGTGAGTTTGGGGTGAAGACTGCACAATTAGCAGAGAACCGCAGGCAAAGGAAACGACTTCCATGCGCCAGTACTACCTTCGCATCGCACTCCCGGTTGTCGCATTGTCGACCGCCACGGCACTCCTGTCGGCCAAGCAGATTGTCATTCAGGCTGTACCGGCTCAAGCTGCTGCCAAGGCGGTTGCCGCGGACAAGCCCAAGACGACTTCTGTGGAAGTCATGACCTTCCCGTCGGACCGCGATGCGAAGAATATGATTCAGGCCGTCAAGGACTACATGAAGGAGTATGCGGAGAAGGAATCGAAAGCTCCCTGGGATCGTATCTGCCAGGCGGCTCAGCAGGTGCTCGACGCCAAGAGCGACAGCTTCTTCGAGCTGCCCAAAGCCTCGCCGGAGTCTCCGCAAGGCCGCGTCAGTGCCAAGGCGGAGATCAACCGACTCATCGGCGAGTTCCCCCCCGCCGGGCGGCAGTTCTATCAGTTGGCCTACGGTGCCAGTGCCGAAAACCTGCTCGCACAATCCCGCAACAAGAACTACGACCGCAGCCTGCTGGCCGAAGCCTCGCAGCGCTACTTCCACACCAAAGCCGGTGCTCAGGCGACGCTGCTGCTGGCGACGCTGCAACTGGAGCGGGGTAACTACATCGAGGCGGCATATGGCTACGAACGCCTGCTCCGACGGCCAGACAGCGAAGAATTCTGGACGCCGCTGACAACTTTCAAGGCCATTGTCGCCATGACGCGGGCCGGTTACGCTCCGGCGACCAAGTCGCTGATCACGCTCATGGAGGATCTGGAGAAGAAGTTTCCACGCGACGGGCTACTGATCGGCAAGCGCAACTACTCGATCGAGGAGTTGAAGACCGAATTGAGCCGCTCCTCGGAATCGCTGCTCGGCAGCGTCAGCGAAGCTTATGTGGCGATGCGGTACGGCAATCCGTCACACACGGCACTGCTCGAAGGTGGCAAGCCATTCCTGGATGCCACCTGGACGGAAGACATGTTCTATCATGTGCCCGATCCCGCACGACGAGAGGGAAACACTTGGGTGCGTCAGAATCTCGACGATGTGCTCAAGACCATCAACCCGGCCAAGTCGGAGGTCGCCATTCCGGGCTTCTTCCCCGCTACGTCGCAGAATCTGGCGTTCATCCGCAACTATGAGGGCGTCTACGCCTACATCACCAAAGACGGCTTCAACAATCACGGCAAGCCGAGCCGGGCCGGGAATCTGTACTGGTTCAAGTCCACGATCGGCGGAGCCGCGGCCCTTTATGGCGATTCCAAGAGCACCAACAACCCACGCAACGAAGGCTTCCGCACCGAGGACATCGAAAACAACTGGCGCTACTATCGCGATCACGCCTCGATGAAGACGCTGCTCTTCGACAATCCGCTGGTGGGTTCGCTGACCCACGATGGCCAGTCGCTGTACATCATCGACGACGCCGCTCTCCCTCCGCCTCCGCCCAACCAGAACAATGAGTTCGGCTTCATGCCGGTGAACCCGGGTGCGGCGGCGACGACCCCGGTCAAATCGCGCGGTCTGCTCGATGGCAGCCTCCTGAAATCGATCAATATGAGCAGCGGCAACACCCAATGGATTTTGGGCCAGTCGTTTGATGTGAAACCGATGACCGAGGAGGAAGAAGAGCGCTCGACCAACACACTGCTGCTGATGCAGAATAGCTTCTTCCTCGGGCCACCGTTGCCGCTGAACGGCAAGCTCTACGTGCTCTACGAGCGGGCCGGGGTCATTCGCCTCGCATGCCTCGATCCGAATCAACTCCAGACTTGGCAGACACCTGCCACCTACCCTGACCCCAAGGACAAAGACAAGACGATCAAGACGATGTCGACGCACTCGTATCCCACTCTGCTCTGGAACCAGCGGTTGGGCGAGCCGAACGCACGCCTGCCAGGCGATACGCTCCGCCGCATTCAGTGCTCCTACCTGACCTTCGCCGACGGCGTGATGATCTGCCCGACCAACGCCGGTGCGGTGGTCGCTGTGGACATCATGTCGAAGAGCCTGCTTTGGGCCAGGTCGTATCGCACACTCAAAACCACTGGCACGGAGCGGACAATCAACGGTCGGGTGCGGATTATTCGCAATAATATCGGTGCGGCGAATAAGACGCTTCCGAACGACCGCTGGCGGGCCGCAGCACCGATCATCAGCCAGGGTCGCGTGGTCTTCGCCGCATATGACTCCGAAGACCTCTACTGTCTCGACCTCCGCACGGGCGAGGTGATCTGGAAAGAGCCCCGTAAATCAGGCGATCTTTACATAGGCGGGCTCGTCGACGACCGCGTGCTGATTGTCGGCAAGGACACGATGCGGGCCTTGAAACTCAATGGCACGCCGCGCAAGCAGCCGTCTGCGGAGGCGAAGGAAGACGTGGCCTATGCATGGAAGGATCTGAAAATCGGTCTGCCCGCGGGTCATGGCGTCACCACCAAGGACGGTATGTATTATCTCCCCGTCGCGTGGAGTGCCGATGACACTCAGCCGCAGGTCTGGGCCGTCGACGTGGCCAGGGGCGAAGTCATCGCCAAGGCGGCCTACCGCAAGAAGGATCTGAATCAGGACAAGCCGATGCTCGGCAATCTGGCTTTTCACGAAGGACAGCTTTACTCGCAATCGGCGACGGAGTTCACGGCCTTCCCGCTGATCGAGCTCAAGAAGCAGGAGATGAACCGACTGCTGGCCGCGAATCCGCGCGATCCGAACGGTCTCCTGGCACGCGGCGAACTGCTGCTCGACGAGGGCAAGCTGATCGACGCCATCGCTGATTTCTCCGCAGCCCGTACCAACGATCCCTCGTTACCGACCCGCGAGCGTCTGCGCGACAAGCTCTTCGTGGTCTACACCGAATTGCTCCGCAAGGATTTCGCTGCCGGTGAGAAATACCTCAAGGACTACGAGAGCCTGTGCAATGTCGCCAGCGATGCCGAGGACCCGAACATCAAGCTGCGGCAGATGGAAGAACGGGTCCGCCGGCAGAGGCTGTACCTCGAACTGATCGCCCGCGGTCGCGAGGATCAGGGGCGTTTCACCGAAGCCTTCGACCACTATCGTGCGTTTGCGGCTTTCGGCGGCAACAAGGAACTGGTCGCGCTCAGCGACGAGCCAAACGGCAAGACCCGTCCCGACGTCTGGGCTCGCGGCCGCATCGAAGCGATGATCCATGACGCCAAGGACGATGCGGCTCGGAAGTCGCTCGAAGCCCTGGTCGCCCGTGAATGGGACGCGGTCAAAGACGGCAAGGATCTGGGCAAGCTCCGAGACTTTGTCGGCATCTTCGGTCAGCAGTTCCGGGTCGGTGCCGAAGCCGAACTGCTCCTCGGTGTCAAGTTATTCGCCTCGGACCGTGATCAGGATCAGCGCGAAGCGCATGCGGTGCTGACGCGTCTTGCCGCCACGTCGGAAGATCCTGTGCTCGCCGCCCGGGCTCTCGAAAGCCTCGCCCGACTGGCGACGCGCACGGGTCAGGCGGAAACGGCTGTGGGCTACTATTCGGCCCTCGGCACCAAGTATGCCGACGTAGTGATTCGCGACGGACTGACCGGTGCGGACCTCTACAACGATCTCCTCACTGACAAGCGTCTGCTGCCGTTCCTGGAACCGGCTCGCCTGCCCACACCGGCCCGTATCAAAGCGGTCAAGCATACTACGACCAACAATGGCTACGTGCAGCAGGGTTATGTGCTCGAACCGGACGGTGCCGAGCATTCGCCCTTCTTCCGCCGCCATCGCATCATGCTCGCCAACAACGACAGCGGAGGCGGTTGGGTGCTTCGCGTCTACGATCGCGGCAGCGGAGAGGAGAAATGGAAAGTCACCGGACTGAAGATGTACAACCCGACTGGCAATCTCAACTATCGCATCGCCCAGGCCCGCGGCAGTCTGCTGCTGCTGCACCTCGGTGTGTCGATCCACTGCTTCGATCTGGCCGAGAAGCGAAAGTGCTGGGAGCATCCGGTCTTCGGCGAAGGCAACCGCATCGACTTCAACAACGTGCGCTTTGACGCCAATCAGGACGAGGAACTCGTCATCACCTACAACGCCGACGGCTCGAAGATGACGATTGGCCGCACGACGATTCTCGAAGACAATTACGCCGCGATGATCACTCGCGACGGGCTCGTGGCCGTGGATCCGATCTCGGGCAGCAAGCTCTGGACGCGGACCAACATCAGCCCGTCGGCGCTGATCTTCGGGGACGCTCGCAACATTTTCATCGTGGAGACCGTCGGCGGGAAGAGCACCTCCAAAGTGCTCCGGGCCGTGGATGGCACCAGCGTTGACGGCGTTCCCGACTTTGCCGCGTTCGTCACTGGATCGAACCGCGTGCGGATCGTCGGCCGCAACGTGCTGCTTTCCGAAGGCAGTTCGTCGAAGCCGCTGACCCTGCGGCTGTACGATCCGCTGACGGGCAAGAATGTCTGGAAAAAGGACTACGCTCCGACGCCCGAACCAAAGAGCTACAAACAGACCGGTCTCGCCTACAACGGTCAGGCCAAGCTGCTGAAAACATACTCCCACGATCTGACTGGTGCGTTCGGACGTGACGGGACTTTTGAAGTGCTCAACGTGCATACGGGCGAGGTGGTTTTCAAAGGCCGCATCGACGAGGAAAACGCCGAACTCCACGCGGGGATGACGGCAGAACCGGTGCTGCTCAGCGACGCGGAGCGGTACTACCTCGTGCTGAACAAGACCGCTGACATCGCGAGTCGCAACAATTACTACTCGCCGCTTCGCTCACTCACCGTCACCGGGCCGATGTACTGCTTTGAGAAGGGCTCGGGCAAGCGGGCGTGGTACACCGGGTTGCTCTTCGAGGGCCAACAGCTGATTACCGAACGCTTCAGCGAAATGCCAGCCCTGGTCGCGGCGACACAAATGGCCGAGGATAATGAAGACGGCGGCGTAGCTCGTCGCACTGTGGGCAGTCAGATCTATCGCGTGGTGGTGGTCGATAAAGTGAATGGTCAATTGCGATTGTGGGAAGATCTGAACACCAACAATGGTCACTTCAACTCCTTGAGCACCGATCCGCGAACGGCGACCGCCAAACTGCTACGCCACGATCTCAATATCACGATCACGCCCGATGATGGCGTGGCACAGGCCAAAACCGTGAAATCGTCTGAAACTTCCGACACGGACAATTTCAATAGAACCCCGCGTCGATAAACCAAACCGAAATGTCTTTCATGGCCTCAAATGAGTGAGGCCACAGCAGTCTGTTCGTCTTACTGCTGGACTCCGATGGAGGATTGCTTGTGAAACTTTGCATTACGCTCGGATTCTTGGCATCGTTCGCCCTACCGTGCTTCGCCGAAGATGAACCGGCGCAGAAAAAGGTCGACGTCGAAGCCACCGTCGAAAAAGGTCTCGAATGGCTGAAGCGCAACCAAGCCGCGGATGGGCACTGGGAAGCGCAAGGCGGGCAATATCCCACCTCCATGACCGCACTGGCCGGCATGTGCTTTCTCATGGAAGGCAGCACCCTACGCGAAGGCAAGTACAGCGATCAGCTTCTGAAAGCAGTCAATTGGCTGATGGTGCGAGCCCAGCCCAACGGTCTCCTCGGGAATCCGAACAACCCCACCGAGAGCAGTCGCTATATGTATGGCCACGGCTTCGGGCTGCTTTTCCTTGCGAGTGTCTACGGCGAGGAAGACGATGCCGACCGCCGCAAGAAGCTCGAAACGATTCTCAAGAACGCCGTCGACTTCGTCTGTAAAGCTCAGACCGACAAGGGCGGCTGGGGCTATGTGAGTGCTGCGGAGGGCAGCAACTTCGACGAAGGCTCCGTGACGATCACGCAACTTCAGTCGCTGCGGGCCGCCCGCAATGCGGGGATTCCCGTGCCGAAGGCCTCCATCGACAAAGCGGTGGACTACCTGCACAAGAGCACAACGCCCCGTGGTGGGATCATCTACTCGCTCGCTAGCGGTGGGGTCGCCGTCGCTGGGCAGGAGCGACCGCCACTCACCGCAGCCGCCGTGGCGTGTGCGTTCAGTGCTGGCCAGTACACTGACGAATACGCCAAGAAGTGGATCGCCTACTGCAAGGAGAACATTCCCATCGCCAAAGGCCGACTCTCTCACGATGAATACCAGAGCTACTATTACGCCCAAGCAGTGTACGTGCTGGGCGACGACCGTTACGGGCAGATGTTCCCCAAGGAAAACAAGAGCACTTGGCTGACGTGGAGCGATTATCGCAAGGCAATGTACGAGTATCTTCAAAAGCAGCAGAACGCCGACGGAAGCTGGACCAGTGGTTACATCGGTGCGGTGTTCAGCACGACGACCAACCTGACCATCCTCCAACTGGAGAAAGGGCTCGTGCCCATCTACCATCGTTGACGGCTCTGGTACGAGCCGAAAGCATCAGCGACGGGTGCAGTTTTCTGCAACAGCTATTCCCGCCGCAGACGCTTCTGGCTCGTAACCGAAATTGTCCGAACTGAACATCATCCCTAGTCCCCACCAACCGAGCAACAGAATGTCCCACCCCAGCACTCTCGGCGACAGCGATCTCGACGCGATCAAGAAACTTCAGTCCGCCACCGCAGACCTCAAGACGCAACTCGCCCGCGTAATCGTCGGGCAGGATGAGGTCATCGAAGAGCTTCTGATCGCCATGTTCAGTCGCGGGCACTGCATGCTCGAAGGTGTGCCCGGGCTCGCGAAGACGTTGATGATCAGCACGCTGGCGAAGACGCTCTCGCTCGATTTCAGCCGCATCCAGTTCACTCCTGACCTGATGCCCGCCGACATCACGGGCACCGACTTCATCGAGAAGAACCCGGTCAGCGGTGCGGTCGATCTCAAATTCCGCGAGGGGCCGCTCTTCGCCAATGTGGTGTTGGCCGACGAAATTAACCGCACTCCGCCGCGGACCCAGGCGGCTCTCCTCGAAGCCATGCAGGAGCGCACTGTCAGCGTCGGTCGCGTACGGCACAAGCTCGGCAACCCGTTCTTCGTGTTGGCGACGCAGAACCCCATCGAGCAGGAAGGCACCTATCCGCTACCCGAAGCGCAACTCGACCGCTTTATGTTCAAGGTCTTCGTGACCTATCCGAATTTCGACGAGGAGTTCGAGATCGCCCGCCGGACCACAAGCACGCAGGTCGAGGAGATCGCCCCCGTGCTGACGGGCGAGCAGATTCTCGAATTGCAGCAGCTTGTCCGCAAGGTGCCGGTCAGCGATCACATCATCCGCTACTGCCTGGCGATTGTCCGCCAGACGCGGATCACCGAGCCCGGGGCACCGAAGTTCATCCGCGAGTGGCTGAGTTGGGGTGCCGGTCCGCGAGCCGTGCAGAATCTGATCCTTGGAGCCAAGGCCCGCGCCCTGCTCAACGGTCGCTCGCATGTGACCACCGAGGACATCCAGAAGCTCGCTTTGCCCGTGATGCGGCATCGCATCCTGACCAACTTCACCGCGGCGTCCGAAGGCGTGACCACTGATGTGGTCGTCAAGAAGCTCCTCGAAGAGACGCCGAGCAAGGAAGGTGAACTGGAGAAGGACGAGCGGTTCAAGAAGATTTTCGCGACGGCGTGAGCCAACCGCACGAGCAAGGCAGGAACACAAATTGCCTTGCTGGTGTATCAAACAGATCGTCAACCTTGAACGTAGTACCTTCATGGCCACCCAAGCAGAACTGGAAGCCCGCAAGCTGTTCGACCCGGCGACGATCGCCAGGATCGGACGGCTTGACTTGCGTGCCAAGCAGGTCGTCGAGGGCTACATTGCCGGGCTGCACAAGAGCCCGTTCTTCGGCCAGTCCGTCGAGTTTGTGCAGCACCGCGAGTACAGCCCCGGCGACGACATCCGCCACCTCGACTGGAAAGTCTGGAGCCGCACCGACAAGTTTTACATCAAGCAATTCGAAGCCGAGACCAACCTACGGGCGACCATCGTCGTCGATGCCAGCGAGAGCATGAAGTACGGCCGCGGCGCGATGACCAAATACGACTACGCCTGCACCGCGGCGGCGTGCCTGGCGTACCTGATCATCAAGCAGCAGGACTCCGCAGGTGTGACCACGTTCGGCGCGGACCTCAAGAACGTCGTACCGAGCACGAGCAGTCAGTTGCAGCTTGACGCGATTGCCGCGAGCCTGGTGAAGTCGAAGCCCGCCGACAAGACCGACATCCGCACCGCACTCAGGAAAGTCGCCGAGAGCACGCACACGCGCAGCCTGATCCTGATTTTTTCGGATTTGCTCACCGAGCGCGACGACATTTTCAAGGGCGTGGAGATGCTCCGTCACCGCCGCAATGATGTGAGCCTGTTCCACATTCTCGACGACGACGAACTGACCTTCCCGTTTGGCGGCATGACCCGCTTCGAGGGAATGGAAGAACTGCCCAACTTGATGTGCGACCCGAAGGCGCTGCGGGATGGTTACCTCGAAGCCCTCGAAGAGTATCTGGTGGAAGTCCGCCGAGGTTGCACGCGGATGGGCGTCGACTACACGCTGGTGAAGACGAGCGACTACCTCGACGCGGTGCTGTCGCGGTTCCTCTTCCAGCGGATCGCCAACAAGAAGAGCCCGGTGAGAAAGTAATGCTCGATGCGTTCGTCAATCCCTGGTCGATGGCCGCCGGCGCCGCACTCATCAGCGTGCCGATCGCAATCCATCTGATCAATCGGCTACGGTTCAAACGTGTGCACTGGGCGGCGATGGAGTTTCTCCTCAAAGCCCAGAAGCGCATGAAGCGCAAGCTGATCCTTCAGCAACTGCTGCTCCTGCTGCTGCGGTGCCTGATGGTGGCTCTGCTCGGGCTGATCGTCGGCCGCTACCTGGGGTTCGATCCGCTCAAAGGTCGCGAGACCCGAAACACGATTCACTATGCGATCCTCGACGATTCTCCCAGTATGAGCGACGACTGGTCGGAGGACACCGGCGGCAGCACGGACAGCTTCACGGTCGCCAAGCAGTTTCTCGCGGAAAAGATCGCTCCCTCCGCGATGGAAGCATCGAACCCGCAACTTCTCGAAGTCGTGCGACTCTCCGATCCCGTGGCTCCGTTGCGAAGCTTCGGGCGGATCAATACGGCGACGACGGAGGAGCTGAAGGGTTATCTGAACACGCTGCAGTCGTCCGCCGTCCGCGGCAGCTTGGTGAACGCGCTGCGAAAAGCCAAAGCGGTCGCCGACGCTGACAAACCGGAGACCGCACGCGTGGTCCACGTGCTCACCGACCTGCGCGCCATCGACTGGGATCTCGACGGCCCCGCACTCCGCACGGCGATCGAGGATCTCTCCAAGCAGAATGTCAAAGTGCACCTGATCGACGCGGCTCACAAGTACCGCAAGGACGAGAAACGCCCGCCCATCCATCACGACAATGTCGCCATCGTCGAACTGCGTCCATCGCGGCGAGTCGTGCCGCGTTTCGAACAGACGGAATTTGTCATGCGCGTCAAGAACTACGGCGTGGCAGAACTCAAGGACCTGCGATTCGCCATCTCCGTCAACGGCTCCGACGATTTGGGTCAGTCGGTCGTCATTCCCACTCTGCCCGGCAATCAGGAAGAGCAGATCCGCTTCAAGCTCGAGATGAAGCGGACCGGCACTGTCGACAAGCCGCTCGAGCGATTCAGCATCGTCACGGCTCGCCTGGCGACCGACACACCGGGCCCGACCTTTGACAATGTGCGACACGCCGTGGTGGAGGTCCGTGACCGACTGCCGATCCTGGCGATCGACGGACGCCCTGCCGAACGCGACAAGAAAGAAGGCGACAGCTTTTTCCTGCGGAACATCTTTACCAATGTCAGCGGCGGCTTCGCGTGGCAGCCGGGAACTGTGAACGACCTCGATAAGCTCGACCTCAAGCAGTTCAGTTGCATCCTGCTGATGAACGTGCCGACGCTCAGCGAAGAGGAGTCGAAGAAATTGGAAGAGTACGTCCGCAACGGCGGCGGTGTGGGCATCTTTCTCGGGCCGGACGTCAAGCCCGCAGACTACAACGCGATGCTGTACAAGGACGGAGCCGGGCTGATGCCGGTGCCGCTGCCGGAGAAGTCAAGTGAGCCGATGCCCGAGGAGCAGGTGTTCGAGAAGCTCTTCAACTTTCAGAAGAAGATCCTGCTGCGTGAGAAGTCCTCGAGCCGGCACCCGGCACTGTTCAACATCTACTTCAACGAACGCGGTCGCCCTGACAAGGAGAACAGTCAGGGCCTCGAGAAGTTCTTCAACTTCGTGCTCGTCAAGCAGTACTGGCCGATCAAACGCATCGGCAAATGGCGCGATGATCCGTCGGTCACGGAGCTGTACTGCCTGCCCAACGAATCCGCGATGGGCCAGTACGAACCCGCGGCATTGGCATTGATGAACAAGCTGCCCGCGGACGATGCGAAGTACGCCAAGTTCAAAGAAGTGCTCACGACCGCCAAGGGGGAGATCCGCAAAGTCGCAAGCTCGACAGAGCCGCTCTTCAAGCTCGCAGTCGTGCTTGACCGCCTGCTCAGCGATCAGGTGTCCGAAGGCGACGCAGCGGAAGCACTCCTTCGCGAGTTCTGGGCACTGCCCGAGAATGCGGACCTCAAGTCCGAGGCGATGCGGTTGCGCGATGCGGTGAAGTTCGGCGACCCGCTTTACTTCGCCAAGACGTTTGGAACAGGCCGTGTGACGCTCATCACCACCACCGCGGGCGAACAGTGGACCGACTGGCCCGCCGGTCCGGGTGGCCGCTCGTATCCGCCGATCATGGCCGAAATGGAGCGTTATCTGTCCAGTGGCGGTACCAGCGATGCCAACACCGTCGGTACACCGGTGACGATGAAGTTCGATTCCGCATCGTACAAGCCGCAGGTCGGTCGGGCGTTCCTCACTGCCGACTACAGCAAGGGATCGCCTGCGACCCGCTCCGTTCCGGCAGACATCGTCGATCTGAAAGAGCAGCCCATGGTGGTGGAGCAGGGCACCGGGACGCTCACCTTCACCGACGACGCCAAAGAGGGTGCCTACATCTTCACAGCCACACGGCTCAAGAACAGCGCCTCCGGCAGCGAAGGGGCAGAAGTGCCGGAATACATCGCGATGGCGCTCAACGTCGATGCCGCCCGCGAAGGTGATCTCCGCCGTGCCGCTCGCGATGATGTGCTGCGGCAGGCGCCGGGTGCGGGCCTGCATTCGCTGGGTGACGCCTCCTGGCTCGACGAACTCAAGAACAAACGCACCGACCTGACCGAAGCGGGCTGGATCTTCCTCGTGCTGCTGCTGGTGCTGATCGCCGAACAATGGATGGCGACGCGGCTGAGCTTCCACACGGCCGGCAATGCGATGGACAGTTTTGCCCCGAGTGCCGCGGCGACCTTCGCCCGTGCTCAGGTGCCCGTGTCCCGCGAACCCACGACGGTGGCCTGAACCTATGAATGAAAGCGGAATCCAAACCGAAACCGAGATCGTGCTGCTGCGGCTCAGCGACAAGTTCCCGTACGTTTCACCCGAAGCCAGCAACTACTGCTGGTGGGCTCTCACGCTCGGTGTGCTGATCCTCGGCTGCCTCTATGTCGGGTGGAAGTATTGGAAAGACAGCCGCTCCTGCCGCTGGTACGTCGCGACGCCTCTGGCACTCTTGCGCATGGGCGTCTACGCACTGCTGGCGTTTGCGTTCCTGCTGCCGGCTCAGCAGACGTGGGAAACCAGCGAGAAGCGGTCGCGCGTGGTGGTGCTGATCGACGTGACGCCGAGCATGACCGCGGTCAGTGACGAGATCAGCCGCGGTGGGGCAAAACCCAAGACACGCATCGACAAAGTGCTCGATTACCTGAGCGATGACAAGGTCGCGTTTGTGAAGCGGTTGATGGAGAAGAACCCCGTCTTTGCGTATCGCTTCGGGACGCGACTCGACGACGACACCGCGAGCTTCAAGGCGATGGAGCCGGTCTGGACGCAGACCGAGTGGGACGCGTGGACCCGCTACGACTTCAAACCGTGGATCCTCTCCAAGCTCCCGGCAGCCATGCATGCTGAGATCGTCAAAGCGAAAGCGTGGAACGGCAGCGAGCCCGGTACGGCGGATTGGGCGATCGCCTGGGCCAAGCTGCCCGAAAATGAAGTCGCACCGTTCACCCTGACCCCCGAAGACCAGGCCGCGCTGGCGGATGTGCGTGGGCGGATCGATGCCCGCGTCGATGTGGCACGGGCCATTGTGCTCGGTACCAATCTGCCCGACTCGCTCACCGCCGCGGTGAACCGCGAATCCTCGAACATGGTGCAGGCGATCATCGTCTTCAGCGACGGCCGCAGCAACTTGGGCAGCGAGTCCGCATTGGCCAAGCTTAAGGACCGGCCGGGTGAGAAGATCCCGATCTTCACCGTCGCCGTCGGCGAACCGCGCGAGAACGTCAGCATCGTCATCACCGATCTCCAGGTCCCGGACCGTGCAGCACCGGACGAAGCTTTGAAGATCATCGTCGAGGCCGATGGCATCGGGCTGGAAAAACAAGAAGTGGATGTGAAACTCGGGCTCTACCTGCCCACGCGCGATCCGAAGAGTGGTGCACCCGATCACGAACTGATCGCAAAGCTGCAATTTGAGCCGGGCGAACCGCCTCACGGTCGGACGGAGCTTGTCGTCGATCCCGAGACGTTGCCGGACAGCCTGACCGAAGAGGTCAAAAAAGACGGTGGGCTCCGCAAGCAACTCAAGCAGGGTGCGTGGAACGTGGTGGCGAAGATCGCCCGCGACAAGCGTGAGGTCTATCCGAACGCCGAGCACGTCAGTCCGCCGCGGGTGCTGAATGTGATCGACAGTCCGCTGCGAATTCTGCTCTGGGCCAGCGGGCCGACGCGTGAGTATCAGACGCTCCGCACACTGCTTGCCCGCGAGGTGAGCGAGAAGCGGGCTGAGATGAGCATCTTCCTGCAGAATGAAGGCGGCGCGGCCGGCACCATCACGCAGGATGTCGAACCGGAACGCATGTTGACAAAGTTTCCGACGCGATATGTCATCGGTGGGCCGAGCACGCCCGAGGACAAGTTTTACAACCTCAACGAGTACGATCTGATCATCGCGTTCGATCCCGACTGGAGCGAACTGTCGAACGAGCAGATCGACACTGTGAAGCGCTGGGTCATGGACGGCGGCGGCGGATTCATCTATGTCGCAGGTGCCATCAACACGCATCAATTGGCTCGCTCTGACGAAGGTGGTCGCATGAGGCCTCTGTTGGAAATGCTGCCGGTGTTACCGGAGGATCGCTTCCTGGTGCAGGCCCGGGCCGTGCCGCGGACGCCGCGACGGCTCGCCATCAAACCCAATCCCGACTTCGACATCCTCAAGCTCGACGACACGGTCACCGACGACCCAATCGCCGGCTGGGAGATGTTCTTCACCGGCAAGCCTAAGTACGTGCCCGATCCCGATCCTGTCAAGAATCTGAACCCGCAGCGGGGTTTCTTCAGCTACTACCCGGTGAAGCTGATCAAGCCTGGCGCGGCGGTGTTGTTGGAGTTTCTCGAGCCCAGCGACACCGGCACGGCCGATCCGAAGCCGTACCTCGTGACGTCGCAGCCGGGGAAGGGGAAAGCCGCTTTCCTCGCCAGCGGTGAGATCTACCGCATGCGTTGGCCCGAGCCGAGCTACTACGACCGCTTCTGGATCCGCTTCGCCCGCGCCATGAGCAGCGCCCGCCGCAACGTGCAGTCGTTCCGCGGGCAGGTGCTCGTCAACAAGGAATACACGTCGGGCTCGATGATCCGCGTTGCCACGCGACTGGTGGCACCGACTAATCTGCCGTATGCCCCGGGTGCCATCACGCCGAAGTTCAAGGTCGAACAGTACGAAGGCAGCAACAAGATCAAGGAATTTGGCCCGTTCGTGCTGGACGAGAAGAAATCGAGCAGCGCGTTTGACGGGTACTATCAGGCTCAGGTCCTCGCCGACGTGCGACAGTTCCCGCCGGGAGAGTATCGCTACAAGGTGGTTGTCGACGTGCCCGATTCGAGCGGTGACACCATCAGCGGTGAGTTCTCCGTCCGCAAGTCGAACCCCGAACTCGACAACACGCGGCCCGACTTCGCCGCGTTGCAGAATGCCGCGAGCACGCTCGAGGACTCGAAGGCCGCGATCAAGAACCCCGATGTGCTGACGAAGCTGCGTGGCTCTTCCAGCAGCGATGGCAGCGTGAAAATGTCATTCAAGCTCTCCGAGACCGACAAGCTCGATCTGATCCCCGACTGCATCGATGCCAAGTTTGTCAGTCTGCGGAACCGCGGAGCCGTGGACGATCTTTGGGACAAAGGCGTCCGTGCAGAGTGGCTGCCCGACTGGTACCCTGGCAAGCACAAAACCATCAGCTATCTGCTGCTCGCTGCAGTGGGCCTGCTCGGGATCGAATGGCTCGTGCGCAAACTGGTTCGCCTCGCTTAGAAAGTCACTATGCCTCAGACGCTTGACGAAACTGCCATCACGCACCCGCTCGACACGCTCCGCGGGCTGATCCGCCGTTATGTGCTGCTCGACGGTCTGCTGACGGCTGCGCTGTTCGCGATCCTCTGGTTTTGGCTCGGTCTCGCCGTCGACTACGGGCTCTTCAAGGCCACGCATTTTGACTGGGTACTCGATGCCCCCAAGCTGCTCCGGATCCTCGCGCTGGCCGTGCTGGCGTTCGTCCTGCTGGCGATCCTCATCACGCGGCTCTGGATCCGCCTGCACCGCGAACTCTCCTACCCGTCGCTGGCGCTCGTGCTCGAGAAACGCTTCCCGAAGATCCTCGGCGACAAGCTGATCACCGCGGTCGAACTCGCTGACGTGGGCAAGGCAAAATCTCATGGATTCAGCGAGGAGATGCTGCGTGCCACGATCGACGATGCCCGCGAAAGCGTCAAGGAAGTGCCCGTCCGCACAGTGTTCAACTGGCGGCGACTGCGAATGAAAGCTCTGCTGCTGGCCCTGTTCGCGGCGGGGACATTGCTTGTCGTCTTTGGCGTGTATTCGCTGGTGAAGGGTACTGCCGCGCCTGCCCGCTTCGCGTCGAGCTTTGGCGATGTGTCGCTGATTTGGGCCGAGCGAAACCTGTTGCTCCGCAACACCCCGTGGCCGCGGCAGGCGCATCTCGAACTGGTCAACTTCGATGGCGACGAGATGCGCGTGGGCAAAGACTCAGCCGCGCCGCGGATCTCAGCCCGGGCGTACCGCTGGGTGCTGGCGGACAACAATGCCATTCACGGCTGGCGGCCCGCCTGTTGGACCGACTTGCCAACGCTCCTGCCCGGCGAGTCCACTGAGATTCCAAGTGAGATGCGAGATTGGGATCTCGACCGCATTGAGTCCTCGTCGACTGACAGCCTCAAGCCGATCTTTGAGCGGCTCGATGCACTGGCAGGTGAGAGTGGCAACAGTCGTCGCTTTCGCAAGCTCGCAATCCCGGATGCGGTCACGCTCACCTACAACGGTCCGAAAAGTTCCGGCACGGTCAGCCTGACCCGCGAGCCGAACAACGTCTTCGCCGGCGCGGTGAGCGGGCTCAAGGAATCGGTGCGGTTCACGGTGAAGGGGAGCGATTTCGCCACCATGCCGCGGTCGATCACGCTGGTGCCGCCACCGATGCTGACGAGGCTCACCCGCACAGAATACGAGCCGGCATACTTGTATCACCCGCCGCCAGTCGATGATCCCGCGGCACCGGTCGATCACGCACTGCTCAAGGGACTCCGCCAGACGATCGCTGAGAAAGATCTCTCGCTCACTGGCGACAAGTCGGTCTTCTCCATCGTCCGCGGCACGGAATTCGACATTGCCGGGATCTCGGACAAGAAGCTTGCTCGCGTGCTGTTGAAGCCGAAAATCGGCACGTTGCCGGGCCAGACCAACCCCACCGATGTCGTGACCCTCGAGCCTGAAGGACCGGATCGCGACCGCTTCCGGGTCGCGTTCCGCGGCAACGACAAGCCGCTGACCAATCTCGAATTCGACGTCGTGCTGATCGACGACGACAACGTGAGCACGACGCGATCCATGCTCGTCCAGGTCGTCGAGGATCAGGCGCCGAGCGTTGAGCTTGCGGTCGATGTGCTCCGCAAACAGGGCAACAATTATCTGGTGACGCCGATCGCGATGGTTCCGTTTCTGACCGAGAGCAAGGTCCGCGACGACCTGGCCCTCGGCAAGGTGGAGTTCACATACACCGTCAGCAAAGTGGAATCGAATGTGATGCTCGCGTTGCAAACGCAGGCTCTGGCGGCGGTCTTCGCGAATGTACCGCTGATGCCGACGATTGCCGATGCCTATGTGCCCGCTCTGACGGCGTCGTTTGCCCAGGCCTCGACCAAGTCGGGCGAAACGAAGTCCGGTGCGATGATGGTGCCCCGGTTCGCCGATCAGTTCAAAGGCCTCCGTCGCGAGACTCTGGCGGCTCTCAAAGCCAAGCTCGCCAAGCCGCTCGAAGCCGATGCAGCCCAGGCCATCCGCGAGGTCAAGTTTCAGAACCAAACCACCGACTACTTCGACCTGCGCGAAGCACTCCCTCAACTGGGCAACACTGCGGAAGGCAGCGACTACAACCAGCGATACCGCATCGAACTGATGCTCACGGCGACCGATGCCAACGTGGAAACCGGGCCCAAAACGGGCACGAGTCTCGAACCGATCCGGTTGCTGGTCATCACGCAGGAGGATCTGCTCAGCGAAATCTCCCGCGACGAGGAAACCCAAGCCACGCGGCTCGATGACGTGATCAAGAAACTCCGAGAAGCCCAGAGCAAACTCGCCAACACCGCGGATCGGCTTACCAGCTTGACGATCGCACCCGAGGAAATCGTCGCCTCGGCGGTGCGGGCACAGGACATTGCTCAGGACATCGCCAAGTCCCGCGAGATCACCGCCGGCGTGCTCACCGAGTATCGCCGGATTTATCGCGAGGCCGAGTTCAATCGCATTCGCGTCGAGATTCTCAACCGCTATGCCACCGAGATCATCGGGCCGCTCAACACCATCATCGAGAAGAGCTTCGCGGACGCGGAGCAGTCGCATGGGGAATTTCAGACGGCACTGAACGAAGGCCGTCGGCCCGACGATCCGGTGGTCGTGAGTGACCGCTTCGCTCTGTCGCGGCTGATTGCCGAGGTCGTCGCACTGCGGGAGAAACTCGGCGAAGCGGTGACGCTGAACAACCTGCGTGCGGAACTGACCAAGGTCCACGAACGCCAAGTCGCCATCGGCCGCATGTTGAAATCGATCAAGGAGAGCTTGCTCCGCGAGCTGTACCTGCCAAAAATCGTGGCGATCCCGACCATCGAGTTGATGAAAGGCGAAACGAAAGTCATCAAACAGGGTATTAACTGGCGGGTCTACACCGGCGGGGCACTGACCGTGAACATGACCGGTCCTGGCGAGGCATTGCTGAAAGTCCCCGCGATGGTGAAGGTCTCAGACGAACGCGAGGATTTTGACTACCAATTGACGGCCGGGCAGACGCCGGGCGACTATAAGATCACTCTGACACCCAGTGCGGGGTCGCCGATCGAAGTGAATGTCACAATCAAACCTTGACCGCGAAAGCGTGCATTGTGGAAATTGTGTTTGATCTTGCAACGGCAACCGTCTCTAATGTCAGCAGGTCGAGGTGCCAATCATGATGCGTTTCCGTTCCCGGTTGCTGGCAGCCGCAGGTGTCGCTTTGTTCGGTGTGACGATCGCACTGGCGCAGACGCCGATGCCCGCCGATGTCAAGAGCCCTGGCGAGTTGACCAAGAACGAAGAGGCCAACGCCAAGCTCTTCAAAGAACTCTCCCGCAAGATTCTCGAGTTGGCCGTCAAGCTCGACAAGAGCGACCGCCCCGAGGACAAGGACCGCGCCAAGACGCTACGTGCCGCTCTCGAGGTCGCTGAGAAGGCTGGGGTCGAGAATCAGTTTCGGGCTCTGCTCGGCGGCATGAAAGGCAGCAACAAGCTCCAGGACTTGGAAAAACTAATCGGGCAGGATGAGGAACTTTCGAAGACGCTCCTCGAGATGCTGAACATTCTCAACACCGACGACGAGACGGCTCGACTCAAGGCCGAGATCGCGATGCTGGAGAAGTTTTTGAAAGAGGCGGGTGAACTCAAGCGCCGCCAGGAACTGCTGCGGACCATGACCGACACGAAGAAAGGCGACCCCAAGAAGATCAGCGAACGACAGAACGATCTGGCTGAGCAGACCAAGGATCTCGAGGGTCGCATGGGTGGCGAAAAGGGTGATCCCAAGGGCCCGCAGCCGATCAGCAAGTCAGACCCGAAAGCGGCGGACCCGAAAGACGGCGACAAAGCCAGCGACCCCAAGGCAGATACAGAAGGCCCGAAGTCAGAGAGCAAAGACGGCGATGCCAAAGCAGGCTCGGACGCCAAACCGATGAAGGGCGAGCCGAAAGACGCCCCGCCGCGTGAACCCAAAGACGGCGAGGCCAAGCTTGGCGAACCCAAAGACACCAAACCCGATCCGAAGAAGGACGACCCCGCAGCACCCAAGGATGTGGGTGAAGGGAAATCGGAATCCAAGCCGTCCGACGGCAAGCCCGGTGAAGGCAAGCCGATGGGCAAGCCCCCCGCCGGGTCCCCGCCACAGGGTGAAAGCAAGAGTGGTGGACAATCACCGCCCAGTGGTGCCCAGCCCCCGCCGCCCCCGCCGCAGAATCAGGTGCCCGGCCGCAAACACGTCAAGGAAGCCTACCCTCACCAGAAAGGGGCCGAGGAAGACGCTGACAAGAACAAGCGCGACGATGCTTCCAAGAAAATGGACAAAGCCGTTGAGGAACTCGCCAAGGCGATCGAGGAGATGAAGAAGCGGCTCAAGCAGCTTCGCGAAGAAGAAATGCTCAAGCTGCTGGCGAATCTGGAAGCCCGCTGCAATCGCATGCTCGCCATGCAGATTGAGGTCTATCAGAACACCAAGAGCATCCACGACGGCATCGTCAAGAACGACAACCAGAAGACCAATGCCGACATTCAGAAGAGCCAGCAGCAGTCGGACCGCGAAAAGGAGATCGTCGCCGAAGCCGAAAAGACGATGAAGCTCCTCGAGACGGAAGGTTCCGCCGTGGCGTTTGCCCAGGTGCTCCAGGAAGTGATGGGTGACATGCAGGCAGTGCAGTTGCGTCTGGAGAAAGCCGTGGTCGGCGAGGACACCCAGACGATCGAGCAGAACATCATCGCCATGCTCAAGGACATGGTCGCCGCTCTCAAAAAGCAGCAGCAGGAAATGCAGAACAGTAAAAATAACCCGAATCCGAGCCAGCCGAGCAAGCCGAACCAGAAGCTCATCGATCAGCTGGCAGAATTGAAACTCATCAAGGCGTTACAAACTCAAATTAACAGCCGCACCACGATGTACGGCAAGAAATCGACCGGCGAACAGGCTGAGGATGTTCTGATTCAAAACGAACTCAAGCAGTTGGCCCAGCGGCAAACCAAGCTGCAGGACATGATTCAGAAGATCCACACCCAGGCGAACCAGTAAATCTCAGGAAATGAGAATCTTCCAACCAACAGAACGAATCCATTGCATTGGTGGGGATGACGGGTTATCCTGAACGATGACTGCTCACTCCCAACCCTTGCCAACTTCGGGGAGAATGACCGTGCGAATTCGATCCTTGCTTCTACCGGCTGTTCTCGGCTCGCTGGCTTTCGCCGGCTCGAGTGCCGCCGCTGACGTCACCACCAAACCGATCTACACCTTCGGGACACTCCGCACCAATGCGTCCGATGTCGCCCGCGCCAAGGTCAAGGTCTGGCTCGAAAGCGTCAGCAAGTACGACGCAAAAGCGTTCGACGCCATCTGGGCTGACGAGTCCCGACCGGTGTTTGACCGCACCATCGACGCGCTGTTGCTCGGCAGCACCGAAGCCAAGGCCGCCCTCGACGCGGCCCGCGATCAGTTCGCACCCGCGCCGACCGAAATTCCGGGCTTCCTGAAAGACCCGGCTACCGATGGCTTCCTCAAAGCCAACCTCGCGACCGCCTACGCCAAGGCCCTCGGCGGCAAGCGTGTCTACGAGGAAGCTCTCGAAGCCCTCAAGACCGTGACTCCTGAGCTGGTGGTCGATCCGTCGCAGTATTTCTTCTATCGCGCCGTGGCCGAGCATTCGCTGATCATGAAGGACGAAGCTCTCACCAGCATCGCCCGACTGATCGATGATGTCGCCGATGCACCCGATCGCTACAAGCTGGTGGCGACGCTGATCTATTTCGACATGCAGAACTGGTCGTCCGATCGCAAGGATCTGGGTAATATCGGTCGCCTGATGGACAACAGCGGTCGCCGGCTCGATCTGGCCCGCGGCGGCAAGCAGACGCAGGACATCCAAAAGAAGATTGTCTTTGCACTCGACGAGAAGATCAAGGAGATGGAAAACCAAGCCAAAGGCAAATGCAATGGCGGTAGCTGCCCCAACGGCGGTCAGCCCGGCCAAGGCGGCAGCAACACGCCAAGCTCACCGCAGTCCGACAGTTACGGCGGCGGCAACGGCGGGGCCGGTAAGGTCGATGAAAAGAAGCTCCGCAAGTTCAGCGAAGAGTGGGGTAAGATGCCCCCGGCGGAGCGTGCCAAAGCGATCCAGGAAATCAGCAAGGATCTGCCGCCGAAGTTCAAGCCGATGATCGAAGACTACTTCAAGAGTTTGAACAAGATCAACGGCATCACGCCCTGATCGGGTTGCAGCGTCGAACCACACCGGGCGGTGATCGTAGATACAACGATCACCGCCCGATTCGTTAGAATGTCCTCAGTCCTGAGGAACCGCATCATGCTGCGTACTGCTATGGTTTTTCTGCTGCTCACCGGCGCGGCTAGTGCAGCGGACATCACAACCCTCGCGGGCAAGAAGTATTCCGGTGCGTTCGTCGGTATCGCAGACGGCAAGGTCAATATCACCACCGATGCCGGTCCGCTAGCGATCCCCGTCAAAGAGATGTCCGCGATCGACTTTGGCACCAAGCCCGTGTCATTCGACAATCTGCAATACGACGACGTGGAACTCACTGACAGCAGCCATCTCCGCATCGGCAGCCTCAAGATTGCGGGTAAGAAGTTTGTGCCAACTGCTATCCTCGAAGCCAACGCTCCCGTCATGGACATCCCGCTGGAGTGCGTATTCTGGTGGCAGCGGAACGCTCATGAACCGAAAAACCGCACGGACTGGCAGAAGCTCCTCGCCAGCCGCGGCAAGCGGGACCTCTTCGTGATCCGCCAGGCCAATGACCTGAGCCCCGTGCCCGGCACGATCCTCGGCGGTGACGACGACGGCTCCGCAATCAACTTCGAACTCGAAACCGACAACCGCAGGGTCAGCTTCAAGCTGGTCCGTGCCACCGGTGGCCTCGTGTTCAATCAGCCGCCGCGAGGTGTCATCCCCACCACGCTCTGCAAGCTCCACGACACGCTCGGCAACACGCTGATCGTCACGAGCATTACGGGTAGCGACGCCCTGACGGTCAAAACCGTCAGTGGTGCGACCTTCACCTATCCGAGCCGGGCGGCGATTGCGAAGCTCGATTTCTCGACAGGCAATGTGGCGTATCTCGCAGAGCTAGAAGCGGATGTGAGTGCCCCGGAGCCGGTGCTGGGCGAGCCGAATTGGACCTACCTCAAGGACCGCACTCCCGCCAGTCCGGGCTTCAAACTAGATGGTGTCGCCTACAGTCGCGGACTCTGGATCGCGCCGGACGTGTCGCTGGCCTTCAAGCTCAACGGCGACTTCCGTGAGTTCAAGACCGTCGCCGGGATCGACGACAGCATACAGATTGCATCCAGTGCCGTGCGGTTGACGATCGAGGCCGACGGCCGGCCGGTCTTCAGCGAGGTGATCGCCCGCAAAGCCAAGCCGCGCGAGTTAACTCTGGACGTGAAGAACGTCAAACTGTTGAAGCTGATTGTCGTTGGCGAAGGCTTGTTCCTCGGCAATCAATTGAATCTGGCCGAAGCCCGGCTGCAGAAATAGTGCAGGACAATCTACGTGTATCAGTGCCTCTGTATTCTGTGTGTGATCTTGTCTGCCTCAGGATGCGGACCCGCTGCCCCCCGCCTTGATCCGAAAGACCTCCCGGATACCATGGTCGTTTACACTCTCGACTTTCAGAAATTCGAGGGAAACACAGCGCCACTGGACGGTAATCTTTTTCACGGCTATCCGATCATCGGTCAATTGAATGTGACCGAACAAAAAGCCATGCAGGACATCGCGCTCTCGATTCGTGACAGTTTTGATCGGGATGGTCTCAAAACACCTTTTTGTTTCTGGCCCCGGCATGGACTGCGGTACATCAAAGACGGAATCACGACGGATTATGTGATTTGCTTCGAATGCTTACGTTATCGCAAATGGATCAATGAGAAATACATCGCCGAGGGGGGGACCGCCTCAGATCCCAATCAAGTGTTCGACGACATTCTCACGGCTGCGGGAGTCAAACTCGCTCCAAAACTGCCTGGAAATCAATGATGATTTACGACACCAATCGCCGAGCTTTTCTCCGAGCGACACTCGCCATCCCCGTGTGGGCGTTGGCAGCCAGCGCCGTCGATCCCGACGTCGCGAAAGCCGAGGCGGAGCGGATCGCGGTCATCGCGAAAATCCGTCCATCGGTCGTCTGCGTCTGCTCCTACGGCGGCGGGGTCGTCGGCTCGGGCGTTCTCATTTCGCCCGATGGCTACGCTCTAACGAACTATCACGTCGTCGATTCGATCAGCCCCGTGATGCAGGGCGGGCTCGCCGACGGATTGCTCTACGACGCGGTGATCGTCGGTCAGGACAAGATCGGCGACGTCGCGCTCATCAAGCTCCTACCGCGCAAGGAAGGCACGCCGTTTCCGTTCGCCAAGCTCGGCGACAGCGATCTCGTTCGGGCTGGAGATTGGTCGCTCGCCATGGGTAATCCGTTCGGTCTGTCCCTCGATTTCACACCGACCGTCACCTACGGACTCGTCAGCGGCGTCAATCGTTATCAGCCGCCCGAAGGCGGCGGCACGCTCGAATACACCGACTGCATCCAGATCGAAACCAGCATCAACCCCGGCAACTCCGGCGGACCGCTCTTCAACATGAACGGCGAACTGATTGGCATCAACGGTCGCGGCAGCTTCGACAAACGCGGCCGCGTCAACTCAGGCGTCGGCTACGCCATCAGCATCAATCAGATCAAGAACTTCCTCGGCCACTTCAAGGCCGGCATCGACTGCGATCACGCGACGCTCGGTGCCACGGTGCAGACGGAAAACGAAGACGGTGCCCTATCGCAAATGACCATCGGTCAGGTGCTCGAAGAGGCCGATGCCTACCGCCGCGGCATCAAGGCCGGCGACGACATCATCAGCTTCGCCGGGCGACCACTGACCAGCACGAACCAGTACAAGAACATCTTGGGCATCTATCCGAAGGAGTGGCGTCTGCCGCTGCAATTCCGCCGCGACAACGTGCGGAAGGCGACACTGGTGCGGCTGATGGGTAACCGGGATGTGCCGGTCAACGCGGATGCGGCTGACCCAAAGAAGCAACCACCGAAACCGAAGGGCCCGCCCGATCCAAACGCAGCCAAGGCGAAGAAATCTCCCGCAATGAAGCTCTTCAGCACCAAGAAAGGGCACGCCAACTGGTACTTCAACGAACTCGAACAAAAGCGGATCTGGTCCGCGTTCACCAAGCACGGCGATTTCGATTCGTTTAACAAGACTTGGACCGCGGCGGGCAGCTTCGACGCCAACGAACGCAAAGGCGACTTCCTCCTGACCATCGGCGATGTCAACAACCTTCCCGAGGCGAGGCTGAAGCTGAATGTCGAGTACATCCTGCGGCCGCTCTCCGACAACCAGATCGGCGAGCGGCTCGTGCCCGACGGCAGCGGCGGTCTGCTCTCGGCTCTGTACCAGTATCGTCGTCTGCTTCATGAGGGTGCCAAAGGATTTCAGGAGTTCGCTGCCGCGGGGATGGAGCCGGCGTATCCGCTCGCAGCCAACGGTTCACTGCCCGAGGACTACACCAAGGCCCGCGTGATGTGCGATGTGCTTCGCACGCGGCACGCCGCGGTTGAGTGCAAGTGGTATTTCAATCAGGCCGACGGATCGCTGATCTACGCCGAAGTCTTCGCAGTGGACGGCGAGGATCCCTGCGAACTGTTCTTCACGGATTACAAACCGGTGAATGGTCGCGAATTGCCGGGCCGCATCGATGTGCGTTACGGCGACAAGCACTATGGCTATCTCGCGGTCAAAACCTGGACGCTTCAATAACTTCACGACCCAAACGGGCATCAACGCTATGCGCATCCTGCTGCCATTCCTGCTTCTGACCACTCCGCTCGCGGCGGCCGGGCCGTTCGGCAAGGTCACGGAGGCCGTCAATCCCAAGCTCGTGAAGATCTTCGGAGCCGGCGGGTTTCGCGGCATCGCCAACTACGGCACCGGCATCCTGATCTCGCCGGATGGTCACATCCTCACGGCTGCCAGCCAGATGCTCGACTCCGCCGAACTGGTGGTCCACCTGCACGACGGCGTCAAGATGAAGGCGACTGTGCTGGTGGTGGAACCGCTGCTCGATGCGGCGCTGCTCAAGATCAAGGTCGAAGGCAAGGCACTCGACGAGCCGACGGACTTGGATCTGCCCCATTACAACTTCGCCGCGGCAGTGAAGCAACCGCTGGCCAAACCGCTCGACTGGGTACTCGCATACAGCAATCAGTTCGAGATCGCCATGCGCGACGAACCGATGACGGTGCAGCGTGGCCTGATCTCGGCCTACACCAACATGCACGGGCGCCGCGGGATTTTTGACTTCCCCTACGACGGCAAGGTCTATGTGGTGGACGCCATCACCAACAACCCTGGTGCCGCAGGCGGTGCACTGGTGAACCTGAAAGGCGAACTACTCGGTATCATTGGCAAGGAAATCAAGAACTCGCTCAGCGAAACCTGGATGAACTACGCGATCCCCGTCACCGCGAGCGTTGAAGTGAAAGACGGCGACAAGACCGTCACGCTGACTTTGCCGCAGTTTGTCGACCTCGGCATGAAGGGCCAGTACAAGCCGATAAAGCGGCCCGTGGTCGAAGTCGGCATCGGCGGCTTCCATGGCATCCGCTTCGTGCCCAATGTGCTGGAGCGCACACCGCCCTATGTCGAGGAAATCGCCAAAGACTCGCCTGCCGCGAAGGCCGGCATCCACATCGGTGACCTCATCAGCTTCATCGACGGCGAGCCGATTTACAGCATCAAGAGCTTCAACGAGTATCTCAAAAAGACCCGTCCCGGCATGCGGTTGCGACTCGAAGTCCGCCGCGACGACAACTTGCAGACGATCGAACTCGACCTGGCCGATCAACCGGTGAAGCCGGTGCCGCCAAAACCCTAATTCGGATCACCCATGATACGACTTTCCTGTGTCTGCCTGCTGCTGGTTTTCGCGACGACAATCTCAGCCCAGGACGTCAACGAAAAAAACGAAGCCGCGATGCGCGAGGCCGTGATGAAAGTCGCGCCGAGCGTCGCCAAGATAGAGACTTCGGGCGGCCGCGAAATGGCGACCGGCGGCGGAGTCCGACGACGGCCCGGTGTGCCCAACCCCGGCAGCGGTGTCCGCAAAGGCGTCGGGCCGACCACCGGGCTCGTCGTCTCCTCCGATGGTCACGTGCTCACCAGTGCCTTCAACTTCGCGAACAACCCCACCGACATCTTTGTCACCGTGCCGGGGCAGCCGCGCATGGTCGCCAAAGTCGTGGCCACCGACAGCACACGGATGCTGACGCTGCTCAAGATCGACGCCAGGAATCTGCCCGTACCGGCGGCGTACCCCGCATCAGAAATTCAGATCGGTCAGTGGTCGCTGGCGCTCGGTCGCACTTTGCCGCCAGAGATGAGCGATGTGCCCTCCGCGAGTGCGGGCATCATCAGCGCGCTCGGCCGCATGCACGGCAAGGTCATGCAGACGGATGCGAAAGTGTCGCCGACCAACTATGGCGGGCCGCTCGTCGCAATCGATGGCCGCGTCTTCGGCATCCTCGTTCCGGCGTCGCCACGCGGGGAAGGGGAGGTGTCGGGAGTGGAGTGGTACGACTCCGGGATCGGGTTCGCCGTGCCGCTGCAGGATGTCTTCAAGGTGCTGCCGAAGATGATCGAAGGCAAGGACCTCCGCCGCGGACTGCTGGGTATCGCGCCAAAGACGCAGGACCAGTATCTCGAGGAGCCCATCATCGGCACGGTGTCGCCCGATTCTGCGGCTCTCAAAGCCGGGATCAAAGCCGGCGACAAACTGGTGAAGATCGACGGCAAACCGGTGAACTGCTTCTTCGATGTACAAACCGCACTCGGGCCGAAATATGAAGGGGATGTCATCGATGTCGTCGTGCTCCGCGATGGCAAGGAAGAAGTCTTCAAAAGCCTGACATTGACGGGCGTGGTCACTTCGTTCAATCCCGGCTTCATGGGTTTCCTGCCGATGCGCGACGATGCCGATCCGGGCGTCGAGATTCGCTACGTCTATCCCGACAGCCCGGCGGAAAAAGCAGGGCTGAAGGTCGGCGACCGTGTGCTGAAGGCAAGCCTCGACGGCGTGAAGGGCCCGCCCGTGCCGGTCCTGAAGAACCGCGGGCAACTCCTCACCCTCGTCAACAGCCTGGCCAGCGGCACGGAGATGCTGCTCGAAGTGAAGCGTGCCACGGGTGGGAAGACGGAGAAGATCAAACTGAAGCTGGCCAGTGTGCCCGAGACGCTTCCACCGCTGCTGCCACTGCCGAGCACGAAAGAGCAAGCCGGCGCGGCCGAGGCGAAGAAGGAGAACGCCAAAGAGGAAGCGAAGAAAGAAGAAAAGGCTGATGAGAAGAAAGCTGATGAGGAGAAGAAGGAACTTGAGACGGGCCTGATCCGCCGCAAGATGAAGCCGCTGGGTCAGGAATACTGGCTCTATGTCCCGCCGACGTATCGGCCCAACGTCTCCTACGGCGTGGTGGTCTGGCTGCACAACACGGGCAAAGGGGGCCGCGACGCGGAGGATGTCATCAAGATCTGGGGGCCGTATCTCGATCAGCACAACTTCATCATGGTGGGTCCCAAGTCTGCCGCGGACGGCGGTTGGACCCCGAACGACACTCAGAATGTCAAGCAGGTGCTCGGCGAAGTCGTTGGCGGCTATCAGATCGATCGCGCGCGAGTCGCTGCTCATGGCGAAGGCAGCGGCGGGCAGATGGCGGTTTATCTCGGCTTCAATGTCCGCGAATATTTCCGCGGCGTCGCCATGACCGGTGCGGTCCTCGGCACCGCACCCAAAGACAATTTGCCCGGTCAGCGGCTCAGCTTCTTCATCATCGGCGGCGACAAGCACCCCGATTTCAAGCTCATCGAAGCCGCACCGAAAGCGCTCGCCGAGAAAAAATTTCCGACCATCTGGCGGGAAATGAAAGACACCGGCAAAGAGTACATGGATCGGAAGACGTTCGATGAATTGGGAGTGTGGCTGGATTCGCTGGATCGGATTTGAAACTCCTTGCTCCCCTCTCCTTCGCTTCGGGGGAGAGGGGCTGGGGGTGAGGGGGTTCGCCGACCAATTGACGTTGAGCTCGGTGTTGCCATGTCAATCAAAATTGAAGTGTTGATCGATCCTCTGAGGATCATGGTAAATGGATTGCAAATTCTCAATGCACCGACTATCGCTGAACTTTACGATGTTCTTGGCGAACCAACCCGCTTTGATACAGGAGAAAGGCCTGCACCGTTAGGATTTCGTAACAGTCAGCGTCATATCTACGACGAGTCTGGCGTTGTATTTCTCGAGCACCATTACACGCGAAGAGCAGAGGAAATCTGTGTTTGGTATAATGTTGTTGACACGCCATTTCCGCGATTCACACCACGAAAAGAGTTTACGGGTCGATTATTATTCCAGGACATTGACATGCCACATGGTGGAGACGTACTTTCTTTCGTGCAGCAATCCCCATTGATCTTGTCGGCCGATTTTGGAGGAGTTTACGAATTTCACCGAGACGGATTGATAACGTCCTGAAGAGTGCGCACTTTGCTTTTGCTCCGGGTGGACTAGGACAGCTGTGACAGGCGGTCCGCAACCCGGAGGCGATCATGGAGCCGATCGCGAATGGCACTTCGGTGCCCAAGATGGTGACGATTGACGAA
>JBGSSZ010000204.1:0-6851 GCA_041736785.1 Limnoglobus sp. | reverse complement strand
GGGTATCATTGCCATCGTCGCCGTGGAGTGTGTCGACACCGGCCGCGCCGAAGAGGCGATCGTCGCCTGAGCCGCCGAACAGGATATCGTTGCCCGCGCCGCCGTCGAGCGTGTCGTGATCGGCGTCACCGTGGAGCGTGTCATTGCCGCTACCGCCGAGCAGCGTGTCGTTGCCGGCGTCGCCGAAGAGCACATCGTCGCCAGCGTCGCCGGAGATTTCGTCGTCACCCGTTCCGCCGGCGAGTGTGTCATTGCCCGCTCCGCCAGCCAGGCGATCAGCACCGGCTCCGCCTGTGAGAATGTCGTTGCCCGCGTCGCCAGACAGATCGTCGATCCCATCGCCGCCATCGAGTGTGTCGTTGCCGCTTCCGCCGCTGAGCACGTCGTCATTCGCCTCGCCGAAGAGGAAGTCATTACCTTCGTCACCGCGAAGCGTGTCGTTGCCGGTCCCGCCGAAGAGTGTGTCGTTGCCTTCGCCCGCGTTCAGATTGTCGTTGCCCGCTTCACCGTGAAGTGTGTCGTCGCCCGCGTCGCCGGACAGATCATCATCGTCGTCGCCGCCCAGGAGCATGTCGTTGCCCTCACCCCCGGCGAGGGTGTCATTGCCGGCGCCGCCATTCAGCGTATCGGCTTCGTCGCCACCAGCGAGGACGTCATCGCCAGCTTCGCCCATGAGCGCATCGAGGCCGGATCCGCCTTGAAGTTCGTCGTTGTCAGCACCGCCGAAGAGTTGATCGTTGCCGCCATTGCCGATGAGGAGATCATTGCCGGCATCGCCGAAGAGGAGATCGTTCGCGTTGCCGCCGATGAGCGTGTCATCGCCGTCACCGCCGTGGAACTCGACGGGGATCGCCAGCAAAGGATTGAGTGCGGGCGTCAGGCTCTGCAATGAAGCATTTGGGATGACGCTGATGATGTCGTTGCCCAAGCCCCCGTTGGCGACGATCTTGCTGAACCCGGACATGGGGAAGGTCTGCGCGAAACCGTTGAATCGCACTTCGACGTTGTCGGCATCGACGCGGATGACGTCGATGCGTTCATCCCCGTCAGTCGTGTTCGGGATGCCGCGAAGGTTGGCACGGTCGCCGATGTTGAGCAGCAGCGAGCCACCGACGATGTTGGCGAGATTCGGATTGGCGACCTCGTCGGGGCAAAGGGCGTCATGGTTGAAGGTCAACAGCGTGATCGACGGCGCGATCGGGAACTGTTTCGTGTACTGCACCGGCCAGACGCCGATCTTGAGTTCGACGCGAAGCTCGGCCGAGAGCCTGCCATGGATGTCCGCAATCGAGCCGGGGTCGGCGACGCTGATGCTGCCGAAGCGGATCTTGCCGTCGCCAGCACCGCCAAGCTCGGGCGGGTCGCAGTCGTGCAGAAACACGGCAATGTCGCCCTGCAGGCCGCCTTTGACAAACGCACTGGCCACTAAGATTTCGAACCCGGCCTTGACGCCGATCTGCGGCATGAACACAAGCTCGGGCTTGTCGATCATCGGGTCTTTCGAGTCGCGGACATCAACGATGTAAAAGCCTTCGAGGATCGTCGCAGGCGTGAACGCACCACCCGGTGCCTGCCAGTCGCTGAAGAACTTGCGGAAGCCAGCAGTGTCGAAACCGGCGGTGAGATCGATCGTGAATGGAATCTCTGCGAACACCTTCAACTGCAACGCCGGGAAGAGCGGGAACGGGATCGGGATGCTGAAGCCGAAGGTGTCGTCGATCTTCGGCGGCTGGAACTTGAAGAGTTCGACGTCCTTGCCGAGGAGCAGTTGCAGGCCCGCCTTCGGGTTGTCGAACAGCGGGAACTCGAAGAGCTTGCGCTTGCTGCCGGGGAGCACGGCCGTGGCCATGTCGAGGAACTCGTTGACTGCCTGACCGAAGCCACTGGAGGTGCCGACGAGATCGCGGATCGCCTGCGTGGCGTCGTTGACCAGAGCGTTGTTGGCGAGCAGATCTTCGATCTTCAGGCTGGCGAGCTTGTTGGTGCGGATGTCGACGTCGCCGAGGTTCAGTGGACCGAAGTTGATTTCAAATCCACCGGTACCAGGGTTCAGGCGGAACTTGTCGACGAGCTTCTGCACATTGCCGACGATGTCGAGAATCGTCTTGATCGCGTCGCCGCCGGGTGCAAACACTTTGAGTGCAAGAGCGACGACGTCGCCGATGGTCCCGGCGGGGTTGGAGGTGATGAGATTGAGTTGCGCGGCTTCGGCCACGGCGGGGAACCGCTGTGCGAGATCGCCCAGGCCGGGGAGCTTGACATCGAAGACATCGAAGATCGGCCGCACGGCGGCAAGCACAGGGTCGAGTGCTTTCATCACTGGAGTCAGCAGTGTGTTGATCACGCCGCCGATGTCCATTTTCACGTCGCCGAAGCTGATGTTTGGCCGCGACCCGAAACTGGCGGTACCGTTCAACGGGTCGGCATCGAGGAAATTCCAATTGATGATCAGCGTGGTCGTCAGTGCCGGTGCGGCGGTCGTGGCGGCGAATCCCAGGCTGAGATCAAACGCCAGATCGGCGCTGATGCTCCCCTTGGCATCGAGCAGCTTGCGGACATCGTCGACTTCGCCAAACTCGTCGAACAGCAATCGGCCATCGGTGCCGATGGGGTCTTTGAGGTTGATGGTAAACGTGGCGTTGAGGCCGTTCGGCCCAGCACCTTTGGTGGCTTTGAGGACGAGGAAGCCAAGTGTACCGGTGGCAGTGAAACCGTTCGCAATCTGGAAGCCGGTCTTCAGAATCACTTCTTCTGTGCCGCGGTTCGGGTCGACGGGGAGGTGCGAGTTGCTGGTGTCGAGGAAGAACCCGTCATCGCGACTGAAGCCGAAGCGGAGGAGGACATCGTACTCCGCGGTGGCCTGGATTGTGGCGTCTTCGAGCGTGATGCCGAGGCCGGAGAAGCCGAACTGGTTGTCGAGAGCAACGCTTGCCAGTGTCTTCACGCCCTTTAGCCGCAGGTTGATCTGGATGCGTTCACCGTCGCTGGTGAGGAGTTGAATGTCGTCAGTGTTGATTGAGGCGTTGCCATCCCAGTCGCCGAGGATTCCGAGGCCGCTGAGTGCGTCGAAAAGCACGCCCTTGACCGCCTCCGGGGTGAGTGCGGTGCCGATGGCGTTGAGCCGGGTTGTGATGTCGTCGGCGAGCGTGCCGAAGATCGCCATCGAGGCGTCGCGCAGCTTGGTGCCGACGAGGGGCAACTCCATGCCATTGACCTTGCCGCCGATCAGGTCGGCAACGCCGCGGATGATCGCGGGGATCTTGGCGAGCAGGTCCTGTGTCAGGTTGTCAATGTTGATGTCAGGCAGAGCGAGGAGCGTCTCGACGCCATACGCATAGACACGCATCTGCGTCGGCGACACCAGCGGGCTGGTCTCGGGGAGCGACTTGCCGACGTTCGTGCCGGTGTTGTGCAGGACCGTCGTGGCGTTCGGTTGGAAATCGACGTTGCCGATGTTGGCGAGCTTGCCGAGGATGCTGACCCACGCTGTGTTGTTTTCCGTGATCGTGGGGTTCGGCGGGGTAACCATGCTGGTCCCGCCGATGCGGATCGGGACGACGCCCTGGATCAGACCGGTGAATGAGCCGCTGATCATCGAGCCTGGATTGCTGATGTTGTCGATGATCTCGCGCAGATAGAGTCGCTGATCGCTGTTGATGTCGGTGAGGTTGGCCGTGAGTGTGGGATTGGCTTTGACCCGGGCCTGGACAATGCTGGCGGCACTGATGCCGGCGATGCTGACGGCACCGTTGATCGGTGCGCCGATGCTGTCGTAACCCGCATTCGCAGTGCCGGCGATCACGAACTCGTCGGTCGCGCTGGTGTTGAGGTAGACGCGATCCTCGATGGCAAGACCCGCTGTCGTGCGGAAGCCGATTGTGAGTTTGAGCGTGGGTGTGAGCGTGAAGGCGACGTTGCCGTTGATGTCAACGCCGAGCACGCCGCCGAGGTTTTGCAAGTCGAGTTGAACGGGCACGTTCGCGTCGAAGGTGCGGTTGAAGGCGAAGGCGAACTCGATGGCGTCGCCCAGCACTTTCGTCTGCACGAAAGTGCCGTTCGGCAGGAGCGGGTTGAGGAAGTCTTCAAACGCCTTGGCGTTCTTGACATGGTCGAGCACAAGATTCTGCAGCTTGGCAGCATACTCTCCACCGAGGTCGACGAGTTCGCCGAGGCTCTTGTTGAGTACGGGTAGTTTCGCCGCGAGCGGGCCACCGCCACCAAGATTGGTGAGTTGCTGCACCAGTGCCTTGAGCGCATCAAAGATCATCTCCGGAGTCAGGTTCGAGAAATCGAGGAAGCCCGCAGTGTTGCCGGCGATGCTAATGTTTCCGGGGATGCCGAGGAGGTCGTCGAGCGAAGCGATCTTGCCGCCCGTGGCAGGATCGAGCTTGAGTGTGAGGAAGCCGAGCGGGTTGACGCCACCGACGGACGGCGTGATCTTCAAGCCGGGGATGCTCGCACTGCCAGCGATCGACGCCGTAAAGGTCTGACTGAGTGCGCCGGGCTGGAGCAGTTCACGCAGCGTGATCTGGCCGGGCGTCGTTGGGTCGGAGCCAGGGTCGCGTAGCGTGACGTTGATCGTGCTGTTGATGCTGACGCCCGTGTTGTTCGCCACCGTGGGATCTTCGGCAAGCGACACATTGAGGAAACCTAGCGACGCCTTGAGCGACGGGTTGTCGAGGTTCGCGCTGATCGTGAGGCCGACCTGTGGCGCACCGTCGGCGATCACCACGAAGCGGTCTTGAAGTGTCAGTGAAGAATTCGGATTGAGGCGGAAGCCAATGCGGAGATCGAAAACCGGATCAATGCTCAGCGTCAGCGTCTGTGTCGTTTCGCTCGATAGTCCCGGCAGCAGTTGGCCCGCTTCGAGTGGGACGGTGTAGGCGACAGCAGCAGGGTCGAGCTTGCCGGCAAGCACCAGAGTGCGGCTGCTGCCGTCGCCGGTGGAGGTCAACGTGAAATTCGAGCCGGTGAGTTCTTTCAACCGCGGCATCAGCGACTGCAATGTCGGCGACACGGCCAGCAATGTCTCCGGGTCGGTCAGTTCCAGCAAGCCGGCCTGCAGCAGCCTCTGCAGGCTCGCGGCACGCTTCACGCTGATGTTGGGCGTGGCGGTGAGCGTGTGGGTCTCGCTGACTGGCAGCGAGACCGTGATCGTGCGATCGCTCAGCGCGGCGACCGTGCCCGTCTTGCGACCGGCGGTGGTGTCGTAAGAGATCTCCGCGCCGACGACGATCCCTTCGCTCGCCGGGTTGACATCGAAAAAGACCAGCGTGAAGTATTTCTTGTCCGTGTCCGCTGCGGTCGGCGTGGTGTACTGGATCGATGTGTTTGCGATGGCGTATGGCGTGGCGTCGCCGTTCAGCACGCTGCCCAGGTCCAAGCCCAACGGGCCAAACTTGGCAGCGAAGAGATCGCTCTGTGCCGCGGCTGAGAGCCAGCCGCCGACGTCTTTGATCCCCTCAATCAGATCATGGACGGAGAATTTCGAGAGATTGAAGAAGTCGGTGTCGCCGCCACTGAGGGCGGAGGTGACGACGTTCTCGGCCTCGGCGAGTTCCTGCCACACGAACTTGATCATGCCGCTGCCGGGGAAGGTCGTGGGCAACGGTGAGCCGTCGCCGAGTGCTGCGGCGCTGAGCTTGGAGATCACCTCGAGGGCCGGAGCGCCGTCGGCTCCAGCGTTCACCGTCCCGAGGACTAGCTCGGCACCGCGGGCGGAATCGAGGTCGTAGCCGCGGAGCTTGCCATCGGCGGGCAGGTTCAGCAGCGTATCCGCGACGTCTTTCAAGCCCGCACTCAGCCCGAAGCCACTGGCAAAATTGAGAGTGGTGTCGCTGAGCGTGACATCGGAGAGGCCGAAGCGGCCGCCACCGTTGACAGCACCGGCACCCACGCTGATGTTTTCGATCCGTACCGCGGGGCCGCTGCTGGTCGTGTCGATGTAGAAGCCCTTCGAGTCGATGCCAAACGCCAGCTTGAGCGAGACTTTGGCATCGAGGTTCGCCGCTCCCGTGAGATGCACGTTCGCGCCGGGCCGACCGAGGTTGAAGAAGCTCTGTCCCTGCAGGGTGCGAACGAGGTTGAGTTCGACACGCAGGCCGTCGGACGTCGTTTCGACTACCACGTTGCCCGCCTGGTCGTCGAGCGCGTCGAGTCGTGCACGGAGTTGCTCCACGGTGGTGATAGCGGATCCGATATCGTCGAGGTTGAGCCCGGCACCGCCGAGAGCATCCTCGAAGAGTCGCTGGAGAAAGGGGGTGCCAGCGACGGGGCGAATGTTCTCGAGGCGGCCGGTCAGCGGGCCCTGGGTGAGGAAGACCGGCTGCCTCACGCCGGTGAGCGCGCTCATCAGAGACGAACCCAGCAGCGGTAGCGGCTGGTTCTGCATCGAATCACTGAACAGCGTGCTCAGCGATGCGAGCGAGTCTTTCAAACCGGTGCCCAGAGTCTTCAGCATCGGCACGGGCATCTGCTGCTGCGACTGCTGCTCGTTGGTCGTGTCAATCTGAAGCGCATTCGGGCCGCGGACGATGGTGATCGAACTGGTGCCCGAGACGCTGTCGTATGGTCCGGCGAGCAGAGTGGTGTCGAGGCCGCTGCCCCCTTCGACGGTGAACTTGCGTGGAAACCGGGGAATGCCGTAGCTGCTGTCGAAGGCGAAGGTGTCGTTGCCGGCTTTGAGGTCGACCTCGACGCGCTGGAAGAGCGAGATGGGCACGGACTTGGCGCTCGTCAGGTCGCGGACCATGAAGTTTGCAGCGTTGTCGGGGTCGGCAGAGATGGAGACGAAGTCGACCTGATCGGTGCCGGTGACGCGCAGGACGAGGTCCTGACCGAGAGCGGCAGCG
>JBGSSZ010000200.1:0-1586 GCA_041736785.1 Limnoglobus sp. | reverse complement strand
CCGCATCGGCCCAGCCGCTGCAGCCGCAGCAGCCCGGCGCCGCCGCCAATCAACCCGTCGCACGGGCTGTCGAGGTCAAACTCGGCACCGCCGGCGAACTGCTCGTCCCTTCGGGAGGCGTCGTCCGATTCACACCCAAACTGCCAAAGCCGTTCAAGGATGTGCTCGTCACCAACGACAACATCGTTGCCGTACGGCCCGATCCGCAGGACCCGGCCTCAGTGCAACTCGTCGGCCTCAATGCCGGCGTCACCGAGCTGGTCTTCACGCTGACCGACGGCAGCCAGGGCAAGTACCAGGTCGTCGTTCAGCCCGACTACCAACTGCTCCAGCGGGTCATCGCCAAGGCGGTCCCCACCGCGAGCATCGAAGTCATCCCTGGCGTGGGGAACTCGATCATTCTCGCCGGCTACGTCAACCGGCCTGAAGATGCTCAGACCGTGATGCAGATCGCTCAGGCGTCGGTCATCACCTCGAGTACGCAAACCAGTGCCACCGGCAACAGCACGGGCGCCAACGTCGGCGTCGGCCCTGTCGCTCCCGGTGCCGCCGGCAACGGCAGCGTTGGCACCGTGCAGAACACTTCGGTGTCCTCCACGACCACCGCCGTCGGCACGATCGTCAATGCAATCCAGGTCGGCGGCCTGCAGCATGTGCAGATCGAAGTCACCTTCGCGTCCGTCGACCGCACCAAGCTCCGCCAGCGCGGGGCCAACTTCGCGGTCAACGGCAGCGACGGTAGCTTCATCAGCAACATCCTGACCACGACCGGCAACATCAGTGTGGGCATCGTGCCCGCCGGTATCAACATTGCCCTGCTCGCGCTCAAGACCGAAGGCCTGGCCAAAGTGCTCACCGAGCCCAAAGTGGTCACGCAGTCGGGCCGGCCCGCGATCATCCGCTCCGGCGGTCAGCAGGCTGTACTCTCCGCGACCGGTGGCGGCCTCGGCTCCATCAGCGTCAGCCTCGAAGAAGTCGGCACCACCATGCAGGTGCTCCCGATCGTCTACGGCAACGGCAAGATCTATCTGGAAGTCGCACCCCGTGTTCGCCAGGTGAACAACGGCTTCGGCATCCAGACCACTGCCGGCTTCAGCCCCGGTTTCAGCGAACAGTCCGCTTCCGCCAGCGTCATGCTCGAAAGCGGTCAGACCTTCGCCATCGGCGGTCTGCTCGAAACCACAGCCCAGTCCACGGCCAACCGCGTGCCGATCCTCGGCGAACTGCCCGGCATCGGATACTTCTTCTCGTCCAACACCATGGACGAACGCGAACGCGAACTGCTGATCATGGTCACGCCGCGGCTCGTGGATGCCCTCGACTGCAGCCAGACACCCAAGCGAGTCCCCGGTCGCGAAACCCGCAGCGTGGATGACTACGAGTTTTACCTCGAAGGTCTGCTCGAAGCTCCCCGCGGTCAGCGTCAGGTGTGGAATGGCCGATGCTACCAGGCCGCATACAAGTGCGACCCCAGCTACGGCGTGTTTCCCTGCAAGGGCAACGTCTGCGGCGCGGGTGGCAACTGTGCCAGCGGCACGTGCAATGCCCCGACGAATCTGCCGTACGTGAACACGACGCCCGCACCG
>JBGSSZ010000196.1:0-3960 GCA_041736785.1 Limnoglobus sp. | reverse complement strand
CGACGTGGTACACCAAGGCACTGCGACTGCCGAAGAAAGTGCAGCAGGTGTTCGTGATGCTCGAAAGCTTGAAGCAGTTCGACGACGCACTCGCCCCGTTCGCGGAGTCCGGCCCGCCGCAGGGGTGGAGCGAGTGGGACGCACAGGAAGCGCACGTCGCGGTACCATCCGGCCCGATTGCCCACTGGTGACGAGCGCGCTTGGAAGCACGACCCGATATCACGGCATCATCCGCCGCAGCCGGTTCCCTCGCCTGACACCGCATCGGCCATGACCTTGAGTTGAAGCACGCTGCGATCCTGTTCCTTCTCCAGATACGCCCGACCCTTCTTCACGTTCACGTGATCCCACGGCAGCTTCTCGCTCATCGGCCGCTGACGGCTGCGGTAGAAGTCCATGTCGATGTTCAGGTCCGCGAACGAACTCCACCACAAGTTGGCGTTGAAGCACTCCTTCCAGCCGTCCAATCGCGCACCGCGCTTCCACGCCTCGTACAGTGCCGGGGCCACGCGGCGGTCGCCGCGCGTGAGGATGCCTTCGAGCAGGCTCGTCTCGATGTCGTGCTGCTTCACCTTCACGTTCTTGTTCCGCTTGCGGCGATGCAGATACTCCCCGGCCCACTGGAAGTACTCGCGGCTCTGCATGCCGTTCCACTGATACGGCGTGTGCGGCTTCGGCACGAAGTTGGACACGCTCGCCACCACTTCCTTGTACCGCCCGCTCACTTGCTTCCCGATATCGCTGATAGTCTCGGCCATGTCGATGATGCCGTCCAGATCCACGGTGCGTTCGCCCGGCAGCCCGCACATGAAATACAACTTCACGTGGCTCATGCCGGCCTTGAACGCCTCGCGGCACCCTTCGTACAAATCCTCGTTTTTGATCTTCTTGCGGATCTGTTCGCGCATGTCGTCGCGGGCCACCTCGGGGGCGAGCGTGAGCCCGGCCCGCCGCCAACCCTGCATCAGTTTCGGCACCGATCGCAACTGATGGTTCACCCGCAGGCTCGGTAGCGAGACGTTCACACCCAGCGGCATGAACACCTCGTGCATCCGCTTCACCAGTTCCTCGAAGTACGGATAATCGCTGCTCGACAGCGACAGCAGGCTGATCTCATTCGTCCCGGTGTTGCGGTAGCTTTCGAGCGCGGCCTGCACGATGGTTTCGACGGACCGCACCCGCAGCGGCCGTTTGATCACCGTGCTCTGGCAGAAGCGGCACTGCCACGGGCAGCCGCGCATGATCTCGATCGCGATGCGGTCGTGCGGAGTCTGAATGAACGGCACGACCGGCTTCGTCGGCAGCGGAATCGCGTCCAGGTCCTGATCGATGGTGCACGATTCGATCTGCACGGGAACGTCGGAGCGCGTCCGCGTGACCGATGCGATTGTGCCGTCGGCGTGATAATCGAATTCGTAGAAGGCCGGTGCGTAACCCCACGCGCAGTTGCCTACCACTTCCGCGAGCATCTCCATGCGGCGAGCGTGGCTCAGGTCGCCGTCGCGGATCGCGTGTTCCTTCAGCGTCATCCACTTGTCCATGACCCACGGCAGGCTCTCTTCGCCGTCGCCGATCACGAACAGGTCCACGAACGGAGCGAGGAGTTCCGGGTTCTGGGCACCGGGGCCGCCGGCGACGATCAGCGGATCGTTCACGCCGCGATCTTCGGAGAAGTGCGGAATGCCGCCAAGGTCCAGCATCGTGAGCAAATTGGTGTAGCAGACTTCGTATTGCAGCGAGAAGCCGACGAGGTCGAACTTCGACAGTGGCGTGAACGTCTCGAGGCTGTAGAGCGGCAGCCGGTGCTTGCGCAGTTCCGCTTCGAAATCGAGCCACGGGCAGAAGGCTCGCTCGCAGGCCCACTGCGGGTTGTTGTTCAGGATCGTGTAGAGAACCTGGAACCCGTGGTGGCTCATGCCGAGGGTGTAGGCGTCCGGGAACGCGAGGCAGAGCTTGCCGCGAACTTTGCGATGGTCCTTCGCCACGGAGTGAAGTTCGCCTCCGGTATATTGGGCGGGGGATTTTACGCGCGGGAGCACCCGCAATACAGCTTCGCGTAAGGCCACATTCTGCACGGCACACCTTCCATCGGGGCGATGCGTTAACACTACAGGTTTGGTCGGCGTGAGCCAGGCGAGCGGGGCGGCGTGAGCCCTCCGAGTACTTCGAGCGACGGTCACACTTGTCGAGCCCCGAGCGATCGGAGCACCGCGAAGGCGTCCCGCTGGAGTCGCACTTCTTTGGAGGTGTGCGGGTAGCTCGCCATCCAGAGCACTGGGAAGTTCCACCACCGCAACTGGGACAGGTCGGCCGTGATCGTCACGAGCACGTTGCCCGCCACTGATTCGGGGAAGGCGTTCAAGGCAAAGCTCACCCGCCCACGGCGGCAGATGTACTCGGCTCCGCCTTCAGTCGGGTCTTGACGCCGTAGGGAGGCGCAGATGCCCGCCGCCTCCAGCCCGGCGATCAAGTCGGGAAGCGGCGTCGCGTTGAACGATAACATCAGGGGTACTTGTTTTTAGCGGGGGTGTCTGACCATCTGTATACCATCGTTGCGGCGCGAAACACTTGAAATCAAGCGTTTCCTGACGATTCGACTTCAACCTGCACTGCCGGAGAGTCTCAGATCGGTGGAGTAATGTCGGTTTCGAGCCCGAAAACGCCCTAATTTCACGGGTTTGGAGCGCTAAACAAGTACCATCAGGGGAGCTCCCATCCGCCAGCCTTTTGCCGCCGTTACTGCACATCTACGACGGGGGGCACCGGTGTGCAATTGAGTTCCGGAGTCGAATCACGCCCCGCCATCTGCTGCATTGTCTGGGGCGGAGTGCTTGTTGGCCGGCGGCCTATTGCTGCTGTGATCGCCGCCTCCGAACACCACCCAGATGAGCCGCTCGCCGCGGTCCGACCCGAGCAGAGCGTACAGACCGAAACCGGCCCCGATCACTCCGATCCCGAACACCTCCCGGAGCGACATCTTCGTCGTGTTGCCGAATGCCAAGAGCGCGCCGAACCCCGCAGCGAGCAGGCCGGCCAGTACCCGGAACACGATTCCCCGCATTCGCGCCCTTCTGTGGACGAATGTGTAATTTGAAGGAACCAATTCCCTCAATCTCGGGCTGGCGCGGCAAGTCAACCTTCAGCTTTGATCGTAACCGGGGGCATTTTCCCAGCCAAGTACCGAATCGGCGAAATTGGTCTGCCGCACGACTCATGAGAGACTTGACACACTCAAACGGGAAGTGATGCTGTCTGTTGGCATCGCAAATCACCGAGTCGAGTTCATTCCAATCGCGACAACAACCGCGCATGGCCATGTTGGTCATGCGCGACCCGCACGGAGGGATGCGTTATGAAACGACTTCCGACAACACGAGCGGCGCGCATGGACAGCATGGCCGGTTGCGGGTCGTGCGAAACGCTTTATTTCATGTCAGACTCGAGCGCATGGCCGGATGAGAAAAAGATCGGAGAGTTGGCCATGACTGTTCTTCGAGAGATTCGCGACTGCGCATGGCATCCTGAAACGAGATCACTTCCCGAGTTTCAGTTCGCTCGGCAGTTCGCCGCAGTAGCTGGCCCAGAGGGCGTCGATGGGGTGGGCACACCAGAGGTCGGGCTCGGTCTTCTTGATATGGCGGGTGATCTGCATCAGGCAGCCGACGTTGCCGATGAACACGGCCTTGGCGCCGGTCGAGGAGATGTTTGCGGCTTTGCGGTCGCCGAGTTGGGTCGCCATTTCGGGTTGGGTGAGGTTGTAGCTGCCGGCCGCGCCGCAGCAGAGTTCGCTCTCGGGGAGCGGCACGAGTTCCAAGCCGGGAATCAGTTCGAGCAGGGCTCGCGGCTGTTTGAAGATCTGCTGGGCGTGCCGAAGGTGGCAGGCGTCGTGGTACGTCGCGCGGATCGGCAGCGGGTGCTGTGGCTTCACCGGGCCGAGTTCCATGAGGAACTCGCTGATGT
>JBGSSZ010000144.1:0-5008 GCA_041736785.1 Limnoglobus sp. | reverse complement strand
ATCATCGATCTTGGCATGCTGCTGGAGGTGCGTCTCCAACTGCTGGAGTTGAGCATCATACGCCGCAATCATATTGAGGTTGGCCTGCACGCTGAGCCGGGTGCTGTCGTCGGCGAAGCGCTCCACAATTTCCATCGTGCGATTGCCGGCATACGTCAGCTTCTTCGCAAACGGCGGATGGTTGTATTGCGAGTTGGTGTTCTGGATGTGAGCGATGAGTTGGGCCCGCTGCCGCACGAAGCTCGCGCGCCGCCGCAGGAGATCGCGGGTGGCCCGCTTGGGCTTCGGGTAGACGTACGCTTGCGGGAAGACGCCGCCGCGGAGCAGACCCGCGAGCTTGGCCGCATCGATCTTGTCGGTCTTGGTCTTGCCGCCGTGAATCGCCTTCATCGCCAGTGCGTGGCCGAGCACGAAGGGGATGTTCTGCGACTCGCAGAGGTCGGCCAGCCAGTACCAGGCGAACATGCATTCGACGCCGACGACGAGCCCATCGCGGAACGGGGCCACGGCGTCAAGGAACGCTTCGGGGCTGGCCGGCAGGTTCTTCTCGAAGCAGGTGCGGCCCTGGGCGTCGAGCACGTGCAGGAACAAAGTCCTTGCGTGGAGATCGCCGCCGCAGTAGTATGCGTGGGGTTGGTTGTAGAATCGCATTCTCATGGCCTCCGGGGGCTGGGTCGGAGCTTGATCCCGCTTCGTGGTTGCGGTGCTTCGGCACCGCTGAAAGATCCACGCTGAGGCTCGCTCCGGCGATGACCTCGCATACTTAGGACAGCCCCGGCCCATCCCTCCGAGGCCATGAGAAGTATCCTTCCGCAGCGTCACACCGCCACCGTCGGCTTCGACAACCAGACCGTCCAAAAGGCGAACCCAGCGTCCCATCTCGACAGGCGAGGATGCTTCGACTCGTGTCGTGATCTGCACCCCCGGCGCGAGCACCGCAACGATCGTCACGCAACCCGGCTCGGACTGGACGCTCAGTCGGACCCCGTTGAAGGAAACCGTCGCCCGCCGTCCCGGCGGCACGACGAGCGCTTCCGCTGGCTGCGGCTGGTTCCGTTGCAGTGTGTCCCACAACCAATCTTGGACGCTCGACCGAAAGGCTTCCCGACTCTGCAACGCCACCTCGAAGGCCACGTTGAGCTTGGCAAACTGCCGGGTCCGGTGGGATTCGCGTTCGCTCAGCCACGCGTCGGCCGGCGGCGGAAGCCGAGAGGAAACTCCGCCACTCCCCCACCCGAAGAGGGCGGCCGCCTTGGCACGGAAGGTACCGGATTGCGCTGCCAGCGTTGCCGACGCCGCCGAGCGTGCCGCAAGAGGCTCGTATGTCGGAAACGAGCGATCCGGAAACAGGCCCGCCAACGTCTCGTGCAACAGGTCGTAAACGGCTTCCGGCACCAGATCGCTCATGGCGTGAGCCGCGCGGGGCATCGGCCCGGCAATGAGCCGCCCTTGTTTGTCGAATGTGAACCGCCCGGGCGCGTGTTGGTCCAGCCTTCGCTGCACTTCCTCGCGCAGCCGTTCGAGGAGATCTTGATCTTTGGGCGCCAGGCGCAGGTCACCGCCGATTCGAAAGCCGTAGAAGGGTTCGTGGGGTGCTTCGGGCGGCGGCGTCGATTCGGACAGCGGCATGCGCCGAGAGTAGCGCAAGTAGCTCATCATGTTCAATCAGTTGCCGTTGACCGCCGAGCCGTGCGCCTCAACGCCGCATTTTCTCGAGTTGGTCCCGCAATGCCGCTGCGGATTCAGGTTTTCCCGTCAATTCGTACAACCGGATCAACCGCTCGAACGACTGGGCTCGGTATTTCCGCGGAACATTGTGATTCTGAACGAGCCGCTGATGGCTTGCGTCGAGTCTGGTTTCAGCGTCCGCGTAGCGTCCGAGCTTCGTCAGGCACTCGCCCAGGTGGTTTTCGGAAACGGCCGTGGTCCAGTCCGCCGGCGTCAGCCGCGCCCGCAGCGTCCAAGCGTCCCGCAGCAAGGGCTCAGCCTCCAGATAGCCCTCGCGGGCCATCAGGATGACACCCATGGAGTTGCACACCAATGCCCGGTCGCTTTCGTCCTCGCCGGCCGGACGCGAACGGAAAAACGCCACCACACCCTTCAGTTCCTCCTCGGCGTCCGCCAGTTGACCGGCATTCTTCATCCCCACGGCGTAGTTGTGACGCAGGATCATGGTCATACTGTTGTCCCCGCCGTAGACCGCCGCACAGTCGCGGGCATTCTGCTTGGCGAGCGGCAGGAATGCCGACCATTGTTCCCGCTCGTTGTAAACAGCCAGCAGCGTGTTGACCGCTAAGACCGTCTGCGGCTTCATCGGCCCCCAAACGCGGCGCATTGCGTCGATGTGATCGGCCAACAGCCGCTCGCTTTCTTTGACATGGCCCTGTGAAATCAGGACTGTCGCGAGATCCACGACCGTTTGCAACGTTTCGGAATGCTCTGCGCCCTGGGTGGCCTTCCGCGCGTCCCAGCATTCGCGATATATCTGCTCCGCTTTCTGCGCGTCGCGGAGACCGTCGGTGCGATAGGCCAGCACGCTGGCAAGATTCTCGCGAGTCGACAACGTCCGTGCCGCTGTCGCGCCCACGAGCCGTTCGCGCCGACTGGCACAGTCGCTCAGCAATTCCTCCGCCTCCTCCCAGCGGCCCAACTGCTGGAGCGTCGACCCCAGGTTGTTCTGCGCTTTGAGCGTATCGACATGATCGCGACCGTTGAGAGAGACGCTGAGTTCGTAGTAGCGCCGCGACTGCACCTCGGACTCAGTGTACTTGGCCATGGCGTGATACACCTGCCCGAGGGAACCGCGGATTTCCGCTTCCACTTCGGGATGCTTGGGAAAGCAATTCCGCGATTCCAGATCCTTCGCGGCCCGGTCCATCAAGACCGGGACCGTCAGTTGGTTCACGGCGGCCTGGTTTTCCGGATCGGCATCGCCCAGAATGTTCACCAGCCAGAATTCGCTGACGAGGCGCGCGCCTTCGCGATAGTTCTCTTGAGCGATTTCCGCAACGTGCACTCGATAGCCGAACCACAGGGCGACGAGAAACGCCGCAACGACCGCCAACCTGCCCGCCGCCTGCCGAGGCTTGCGGCAACACCACATGACGAAGCGGGTGATCCGGGATACGGGCCGGGCCTGGACAGGTTTCCCTTCGAGCCATCGAGTCAGATCGGTAGCCAGCTTTTCGGCCGACCGAAAACGGTGAGCCGGTTCTTTTTCGAGACACTTCATGCAGATCGCGTCCAGCGTCCGGTCCACTTTGGGACGCAACCCCCTCGGCCGCAGCGCCACCTTGTTCAGGATTTGCTCCTGAATGACGTAAGAGGTCTCGCCCTGGAAAGGCCGATCACCCGTTAGGATTTCGTAGAGGATCACACCCAGGCCCCAAATGTCTGCCGCCGTCGAGACGTCCTGACCCTTCACTTGCTCGGGGGACAAATAAAAAATCGTCCCGACCGGTTCGCCGGTTCGCGTCACCTCGCGATCCTGGCCGATGAGCTTGACCGTGCCGAAGTCGGTGAGCATCGGTTTGCCGCTGGCGTCGAAGAGGATGTTGGCCGGTTTCAAATCGCGGTGAATGGCCCCGCGCTGATGGGCGTAGTGAACGGCGGAGGCGATCGCAGACATGAGATCCGCGCAGCGCCGGGGATCGGCGGCGAATTCCGGCAAGCGGTCCGCCAATGTCCCTCCCACCGCCAGTTCCATCACGAAGTACGGAATATCGCTGTGCTCCCCGGTCGAATGGATGGAAAGGATGTTCGGATGCTTGAGTTTTGCATGGGCTTCGATCTCTAGGCGGAAGCGCTGGACGAACTCCTGGAGGCGACGGGGGTTCGGCGGCGTGTACTGGAACTTCACAGCCACGAACTGATGCAGTGTCATGTGCTTGGCTTTGTAGACCACGCCCATGCCGCCATTGCCGAGACGGCGGAGAATGATGAGATCCCCGACGCGATCCCCTTCCACGACGGGATGCCAGTGGTCCGCTCCACCACCCGCCCACGGTCCGGTTGTCGACGCAGCGCCCTTCCGCTCTCCGAACTCTTTCGCTTTCTCCTGCAATTCGATCCGCAACCGCGGGAAGCGCTTGAGCACCGGCTCGATGTCGGCGTTTTCGTGGAGCGCCAGGTAGAGCGCCGCCAGCGCGTCGTCGCGTTCGTCCGCAGGGTTCCGGGAAGTTTCAGGCGGTGGGCTCGTCATCGATCCTCCTCGGCGGTCGTTGCTGCATCAGCCCTCTCAGGCGTTGCACTCCGCGCGCCAAGAGACCGGCGACGGCGCCTGGCCGCTTGCCGAGCGAGTCGGCGATTTCCAGGATCGTCATTTGGTCGAGTCGCTGCAATCGTACCACTTCCTCTTCGTGGGACGGCAATTGTGTCAGCGAGCTTTCGAGATTGGCCATTTCTTCGTTGCGCGAGGCGCGCCCCGACGGCGATGTGTCGGGAGCCACAGGGCCATAATCGGCTGGGCCCGAACCACTCAATCTCGGCTCCGGGACTTCGCACCGAAGCGAACGGCGTAGGGTCCCGATATGGGTGCGAATCATCTGTTGAATCTCACTCTTGAGGATCGCTGCCAGCCAGGCCTTCCAGTCGCTCTCGTCATTTCCTTCAAAATGTTCCAAGTTCATCCAGGCTTTGAGGGCGACCGATTGAACAATGTCCTCCCCATCGATGCGGCGGGAGAGCTTCGGGCCGATCGCAGCATTGGCGATCGCCAGCATCGGAGCACGCAGCGAACCGATAAGGCTTGCAAATGCCCCTTGGTCGCCGGCCCGCGCCCGCAACACTCGTCGCTCGAATCGTTGGAATCTCGCCATAAAGACAGAGATACTGCCAATGCCGGGATTTCGCGCGCTTTCAAAAAAAACTAGGCCGGCAAACGCAGCTGGCCTTGAATCTCCCTGATTGTGTAGGCTCTGGGCTGTTCGCGGAGTGACTGCCATGGCCAAGACGGCCAAACATCTCGACCCGGTTCGGACTCACGATCTCCAGCCCGAACGCACCGCGT
>JBGSSZ010000219.1:0-5927 GCA_041736785.1 Limnoglobus sp. | reverse complement strand
GATGTTCGCGATTGTGTTCCGCCGTTTGGGCACCACGCTCAACGAACGCATCTGCTGCCGGCCCGCAAACGAGAGCGCGTGTTTGCTCCCTTTCACCTCGACGCGACGGATGTAGTCAGCGAAGTGCACGCCGTCCTTGAGCTCGTGATCTTCGGTCTTGCCGTTGTCGTAGTGGAGGCGGACGATCATGCTGACGCTGCCATTGCGTGTGCCGCCCTCGGCCCCGGCGTAGCCCCAGCCGCTCACACCGCTCAGGAAATGGATCGCCGTCGCCGCCGTGTGGCACGGCAGCGTCACGCGTCGCGGCATCGTCGGCGGCAGCTTGCCATTGTCCGAGTGCAGCAGGATCACGTTCTTCCGCTGGCCCGCCTGGGGATCGACGAAGACAAATGGCACGCTGCCGATCTCGCGCGGGCTCCAGTCCTTGAGCACGAGCCGTTCCGCCGTGCCTGACTCCTCATAAAAGAGGCCCTTGGCACTCGTCGCCGTCGCGACTTTGTCCAGCGGAATCGGCACATACTTGCCCTTCTGCGTCAGGAACTCCAGCAGATTCACAAGCTCCTCTTCCTTCATCTGCTTCTCGAATCCCTCCGGCATCAGCGACTTCGGCGACTCCTTGAGGTTCTCGAGATCGTCGCGGGAGACCACATGCCGCTTGTTCTCGGCGTCGAGAATCTCGACGGACGTCTTCGTTTCGCTGGCGAGCAGCCCCATCAGCACGCGGCCGTCGGCGAGCGTGGCGGTGTACTGCTTGTAGTTCCCCTCGACGCTGCGGCTTGGATCGAGCAGGTGGATCAGAATCTCCGTCTTCGGATGCACCGCAAAGCCGGTGAGATCGGGCCCGATGGTGAAGCCCTCGCTGCCGTGCTTGTGGCACTTGGCGCAGTGGGCGGTGAAAGCTTTCTTGCCGAGCCCGACGTCGCCGGTCTTCTTGACGATTGGCAGGAACTGGTCGAGGACTTTCTGCCTGTCCGCGTCGGGCAGGCCGCCGCCGAGGGCAAGGATCTTCTTCGCACGGTCGCGGATCGACGTGTCCGGGTGCATGCCGAGTGCGGTTTTCTGCTCGAGTGCGAGCATGTCGAAGCGGAGCGTGCCTTTCTCGACGGCGTCGAGGAAGGTCTTCGTGGACTCAGGTCGCGCGAGGATCAACCGTAGCGCGGCTGGTCGTGCGGCGGCAGGATACTCCTTCAGCTTCGCGGTGAGAGCCGGGCCGAGGTTCTTCGACTTGCTCGCGGCGAGGGCTTCGAAGATCCCCTGAGCGAGCTTCGGCGAGGCTGTCCCCGCTGCGGCGATGAGTTGCGAAGCGGCTTCGTCGCTGGCGGGGAGGAGTTCGATCGCCTGCCGTGCTGCGGCCAGCCGGGCGTCGTCGGTCGCGGACGCATCCGCGACGACGCTTGTCAATGTCTTGGCGATCTCCGCAAACTGCGCTTCGAGCCCAGTCACACCCAGATTGGAGGCGAACTTCAAAAACTTCGACTGCGTGGGGCCTTTCAGGGAGACGAGCAGCTTTGCGATCGCGGCACTGCTGGCGTCGTCAAGCGTCGCTTTCTCGTAGTGGCCCGTTGCGAGTCCGTCGATCACTGCGTCCCGTGTCGAGAGGCTTCGTGCTTCGGGTAGCGCCACCAGCAGAGCGTTCAGATTGCCGTGGTAGTTCCGCGCGATCAACGACACGAGAGGCTGCGCTTCGCTTGGCAGCGTTTCCGTTTTCAGAAGTGCGGGCAGCAGTTTCTCGGCATGAATGGCACCGGCAATGACGAGAGCGTCGCGGAGCGCGGGATCGCTGAGGTTTTCGTGCGAGTTCATAGAGTTTGCGAGGAGCTTGCCGGCGCTCGGATCATCCGGTTGATCAGCCAGCGCCAGCATGGCTTGCAATCGAACTGTAAATTGAGGACCTGTCAGACGCTGTTCCAGGGTGCGAGGTTGACGTGCTTGTGTTGCTGTAGATTTCTGCTGCGATTTCGCACCTTGATAGACAACGCGATAGACGCGCCCGTATTTCTTGTCGCGGAGGTCGATCTCGTAGGCGTTGCCTTTGCCGGTCGTGTAGCCGTTCGGCGTGGGGTTGTGCTGGACGATGATGTTGTACCAGTCGATGACCCAGACGTTGCCGTCGGGCCCGACCTGGGCGTCGATGGGGGCGGCCCAGTCGTCGCGGCTGGCACAGAGGTTCCAGCCATAGCGGGCGACATAGCTGGTGCCGACCGGTTCGAGAACCATCGCGGCGACGAGGTGCGCCGTCGGCTCGCAGATGAAGATCACATTCCTGTACTGCGGCGGATAGAGACCACCCGTGTACGGCGTGCAGGCCGCCGCCGCGGTGAACCCGCCGTGCCAGTCGACCTGGCGATACTCCTTCACCACCGGCTCAACGTGATTGTCGAGCGCGATGTTCTGCAGCACGCCGGGGGTGAGGCCCTTCACCTTTTCGTAGTAGCGGTTCGGAATGGCAAGGTGCACGAGCGGGCAGCCGTTGGCGGTGGAGCCGAAGAGTTCGCCCTGATCGTTGAAGCCGACGCCCCAACTGTTGTTGCTGGTGCTGCGAAGGAATTCGAGCTTGCTGACCGTCTTGCCATCAAACTGAAAGCGCAGGAGTCCCTGACTGAAACGGATCTTCTCCCCGGCGACGGTGCCGTTGAAGCCGCTGTAACCGCACATGGAATAGATCCAGCCGTCGGGGCCGTAGCGGAGATTGCTCGGCCCGGCATGCGTGTCACCTGTGCCCCAGCCGGTGAAGAGAATCTGTTTCACATCAGCTTTGTCGTCACCGTCAGTGTCCTTGAGAAAGAGCGTGTGCGGGGCCTGATGCACGAGCAGACCGCTATGGACGCGGAGCATGCTGGTCGGGATGCTGAGCTTGTCGGCGAAGGTTGTGATTTTGTCGGCCACGCCGTCGTCGTCGGTGTCTTCGCAGATGACGATCTTATCGTGCCCGGCTCCGTCGGGTTGTTTCTCGTTGGGGTAGTCGAGCGTGATGGCGAGCCAGAGCCGGCCGCGTTCGTCCCAGGTCATGCAGATCGGCTTGCCGCCGCCGTAGTGCTCTTCGGTGACGAAGGCCTTCATCTCGAAGCCTTCGGGCGTGGTGTAGTGCTTCAGACTCTCCGTGGCGGAGAGCGGCTTCTGCATGGTGTGGATTGCGTCCTGGGCCCCGCGATTGCCCGAGAGGTAGTGCGGCAGCTTGCCAGGCACAAACTCAAATGGCTTCGCATCCTTGGCGAAGGGCGTCATCTTTGGGCGATCGATGTAGGTGGTCACGCCGTCGAGGCTCTGACCGCAAGCCCAGCGGGTGCCGCGTTCGAGCAGCGCCTGGAATCCGCTGTGGCTCCAGGTGCGCTGGTCGTGGCCCCATGCGGTGTAGAATACGCGGCCCTTGCCCTCCGTGCGGACCCAGGTCCAGGGCTCGTCGACTCCGCCATCGCGGCGAACTTCGAGCACAGTGCGGTTCTTCTCGTTGTGCTTGTGGTGCAGATAGGTCTCGTCCCAACTGCTGATCGAATCGCAACCAGCCATGATGGGGTGCTCAGCGACGGTCGTGGTGCGGAACACGCCTGTGGCGTGTGAGCGGAACTGTGCTCCCACGAGGTCGATGTAAGGCTGTGACTTGGTGAAGCAGAAGCTGGCACAGTGCACGGGTATGAAACCGTGCCCGCCGGCGACGTAATCGAGCAATGCTTTCTCATTCTCCGGCTGCCAGTCGACGTGATTGGCGAAGATCATCAGGCCGTCGTATTTGTTCAGCGTCTGGGCATTCAGATCGGCGACGCGGTCGGTGTAGGTGAGTGTGATGCCCCGCGTCTCAAACAACGGCTGCAACTGCAGGAACCGGGCCCGCGGTTGATGATGTCCGCTGTCGCCGAGGAAAAGCACCTTCAGCGGCTTGGGCTCCGCGGCTTGCGTCGCAGAGAGCAGGAAGCACAGAGTAAGCAAGGAAAGCTGTGGAATAGCGTGTGCGAGCATAATCGGCTTCCGGAGAATGGCTGCTGAGATCTACGTCGGGTGATGCGGGCGAGTTGATCGAAAGTGAAGCGGGTCACCTGAGAGCGTGACCCGCAGAATCAACTCATCAGTTCGATTTCAGATCAAAAACGAACAGCTTATCATAGTCGCGGAGGAAGAGGCGACCTTGAGCGATCACGGGGTGGGGCCAGACCTTGCCCGAGTTGGGCCGCGTGGTGCTCTTGCTCGGCAGCGACATGCGACCGACTTCGGTCCATTCTTTGGTGTCGGGTGTGGCTTTGACTACAGCGAGGTCGCCGCTGCGTTCCTCGTAGCAGAAGAAGAGGCCGTCAGCATATGTCACCGAGCCTTTGCCGAGCTTGGTGCTCTTCCATGCGACATCGGCGTCTTTGGTCTTGAGATTGAGCATGGTCCAGCCGCTACCGCTGTCGCTGTGGCCGAAGACAAAATCGCCCTGCCCGATGACACCGCCGTGATGATTGGTGATGGCCTTGTTGCTGAAGACCTGATCGGCATTGACTTTGTCGCCGTCGAGGCTGAGCTTGTAGCATTCGCAGCCGGCACCGTAGCCGGCGGTGAAGAAGACGTACTCGCCGCTGATGACCGGTGTGGGGATGACAGCCGTGCGGCGTTTGATGTCGCCGGTGCTGAACGCGAGCTTGCCATCCTTGGCAAAGACGCCGATGGCGTGGCTCATCGTCTGCTGGATATAGAGCTTCTTGCCGCCGAGCATCATGGGGACGATCGACGAATAGCCTGCGGCGTCGCTGAACTCTTTGCACTCCCAGGCGGTTTTACCGGTCTTGGCGTCGAGCGCGACCATGCCCGTGTCGCTACCGGGCGTCACGACGACGTGCCCATCGTCGACGAGCGGTGATTCGGCGTAGCCCCAGTTGGGGATCTTGCCGCCGAAGTCCTTGACGAGGTTCTTGCTCCAGACCTTCTTGCCGTCGAGCGTGGCACAGACGAGGTCGCCGGTGGCGCCGAGGACGTAGATGTGATTGTCGGCAACGGTGGGTGTGGAACGCGGGCCACCGCCCCAGCCGTCGGAGAAGCGGCCCGGCGTGGTGCTGAGGTCGAGCTTCCAAAGCTCCTTGCCGTCCGCGAGGTTCAGGCAGCGGAGGCTTTCCTCGGCACCGGCTTTGTTGCCGCTGCCGCCGATGATGTAGACGTGATTGCCGACGACCGCGGGAGAGCCATAGCCGGCGCCGACTTTCGCAGTTTCCCAGAGCAGCTTGGGACCGCTTTTCGGGAAGACAATCCCGGTCGCGGCGGACTTGCCATCGCGATTCGGGCCGCGCCACTGTGGCCAGTCGCTGCCGGTGGCCGCATCTTTCGGAGTCGGTGCTGCCAGCGCAATGGCAACAAGAAATATGGCAGTCATGGAGACCTCGGGAATGTAAGGTGTGGCAGGTGGGGTCAACTTGGAAATCATACGCGGCTGACTGATCTGTTCAAGCCGTTCTCATACCTCTCACATGCTCCGGCAGAATCGCGCTAAAGGCTCCGTCGCCGCCCTCGAGTTCGATGCCCTCGAAGCTCATCTCCTTCAGCCGCCCGCTCAGCGTGGCACCATCGGTGAGCGTAAGCGTCACGTGTCGGCCGAGTAGCCCGATGCGCCACTTCCAGTCGCTCTCAAGCGGGACCACCTCGCCATGCAGCAAGCGGTCGTATTCGTCGTCGAGCTTGCGGAGCAGCACAGTCGCGGCAGCAGTGGGCTCGATGCCGTGTCCGCTGGCGAGGAACAGTGATGTCGCGACAGGCAAATTCTCCGCGGCGAAATTCTCGGCTGTCTGGGTGAGATTCAATCCGATGCCGACGACAGCGGATCGCTGCGTTTCGGTCAGGATGCCACAGACTTTCCTCCCACTGAGCAGGAGATCGTTGGGCCATTTGATTTTCGCCTGCTGCGCGGTGAGGGCCAGGATCGCCTCAGCGACCGCGACCGCTGCCCAGGCGATCAGCACCACGGG
>JBGSSZ010000139.1:0-12490 GCA_041736785.1 Limnoglobus sp. | reverse complement strand
GACGTGGGTTTACGCTGATCGAATTGCTGGTCGTGATCGCCATCATCGCGATCCTCATCGGACTGCTGCTCCCTGCGGTGCAGAAGGTCCGCGAAGCATCCCAACGGGCTCAATGCCTCAACAACATGAAGCAGCTCGGCTTGGCTATGCACAGTTACCTGACCGAGCACGAGCGGTTCGCTCCCGGTTGGGATGCCCGCCAGAACTACGCACAATTTCTGCTCCCCTACTTGGAGCAGGGCAATGTCATCCGGGGCTACAACCCCGCACTGTCATGGAACAGCACCACCATCAACCCCGGCGTCGGCAAGAGCAACTTCCAGATCACCGGTCAGCACGTTAAAATCCTCAAGTGCCCCGGTGCCCACGATGCCCGCATCGATCAGTACGTCAGCGATTATTGTGTGATGGATTCTATCAGCTCGTCAGCATACGCCTCCACGCAGATGCCTGCGGGCGCGCCGACTAGCCTGCGATACTCCTTCTGGATGCGTCCAACAACGGGCACCGGATACACGTCCACACCGGGTATCAAACCAGCCGAGGTCATCGATGGCATGTCCAACACGTTTGTGATGCTTGAGGATGTGGGTCGCCCGGCGCAATACCTCTACGGTCGGCGATTGCCATCGACCAGCACGTCCTTTGCCCAGGAATGGGGCAATCCTGCCAACCGCATTACCATCCAGGTCAGCAGCGCCTGTAATCAGACCAAGAAGCACTTCAACTGCAACAACAACAACGAAATCTACAGCCCGCACGGCGGGAACACCGGAGCGAACTTCCTCTTCGCTGACGGCTCGGTGAAGTTCATCAAGGACACGCTCCGAGGCTCGGTCTTCCGCTCGCTCTACACCAAGGCTGGCGGTGAAAGCATCAATCAGAGCGATTATTGATAAAATGCCCTGATGCACAATCACGGTTTTCTGCGTGTCGCGGCAGCGGTGCCAGCCCTCAGGCTCGCCGACTGCCGCGTCAACGCTGAACGGCATCTCGAACTCCTCCAGCAAGCCGAAGACCGCGGCGTCAGGCTCGTGGTCTTCCCCGAATGCTCCCTCACTGGCTACACCTGCGGGGATCTGTTTCATCAGGACACGCTGCTCAATGCAGCGGAGGAGTCGCTGGCGTGGCTGATGCAGCAGGGTAGCGATGCATTTTGCGGCGTGGCGGTTGTCGGGCTCCCTGCGGCCATTGATGGAATGGTGTTCAATCTCGCTGCCGTCTTTGCCAATGGCACTCTCATCGGGCTGATCCCCAAGACGCATCTTCCCACCTATCGCGAATTCTACGATGCCCGCTATTTCGCACCGGCTCCGCGGGTCACCAACACGCACCTCGAATTCGCCGGGCAACATGCATTGTTCGGTGCGCAAACCGTCTTCGACTGCGGTGATTTCAGGCTGGGTGTCGAAGTCTGCGAAGACCTCTGGATGCCTCAGGCACCATCATCATTTCAGGCGTTGCGGGGGGCTAATGTCCTCGTGAATCTCTCCGCCAGCAATGAGACTGTTGGCAAGTTCGCGTATCGCCGGCAGCTAGTGGCGAGTCAGTCGGCTCGCTGCATCGCGGGCTACATCTACGCCAGCAGTGGAGTGGGCGAATCCACCTCCGATCTGGTCTTCGGCGGGCACTGCCTGATTGCCGAGAATGGCATCATCCTCGCGGAGTCATCACGCTTCGCACGCTCGGCGACCCTGACTGTGACCGATCTGGATTTGCAGCACCTGGCACATGACCGCAACCTCACCAACACATATCACGATGGCCGCCTCGATGATTTGGAAGATGGATGCTATCACGAAGCGATCCACGTTCCGGAGGTGGAATGGGATGCCGCGATCAAGCGCCGCATCGACTCGCACCCCTTCGTGCCGTCTGATCCGGCCACCCTCAGAGAGCGCTGCGAGGAGATCTTCCACATCCAGACCGCGGGCCTTGCCCGGCGGCTCGAAGCGGCGAACCTGCCCACTGTCAGCATCGGCGTCAGCGGCGGGCTCGACAGCACACTCGCCCTGCTCGTGCTGGTGAAGACGTTCGACCTCTTGAAGCAACCACACACAAAGATCCGCGGGCTGACCATGCCCGGCTTCGGCACCACCAGCCGTACCAAGGCCAACGCCTGGACGCTGATGAAACTCCTCGGCCTCAGCGGCAGCGAGGTCGACATCCGCCAGATGACCTTCGACCAGATGAAAGCCCTCGGCCACGCCCCGTTTGGCATTGCACTGGACCGGGAGACTGTTGAAAGCTTCAGCGAGAAACTCAAGCACCTCGCCGACGACCAGCGCAGCGATCTCACCTTCGAAAATACACAAGCCCGCATGCGGACGAGCCTGCTCATGAACAGCGGCTTCGTCTGTGGCACGGGCGACCTTTCCGAACTCTGCCTCGGCTGGTGCACCTACAACGCCGACCACATGAGCATGTACAACCCGAACGTCAGCATCCCCAAGACGCTCGTGAAGTTCCTCGTGACGTGGGTCGCCGAGAATGAGTTCGACGGCGAGGTGCGGGCGACACTGCTCGACATCGTCGGCACGGTGATCTCGCCGGAGCTTCTGCCCACAGCGGCGGACGGCTCGTCGCAGAGCACCGAAGACGCGATCGGGCCCTACGAACTGCACGACTTCTTCATCTACCACATGCTCCGCTGGGGCTCGACGCCTGCGAAGATTCTCTTCCTCGCCCGGCAGGCGAAATTCGACCGCGACTACACCGAGGCCGAGGTGAAGCGGTGGCTGACCGTGTTTGTGAAGCGGTTCTTCGCGAATCAGTTTAAGCGGAATTGCATCCCGGATGGCCCGAAGGTCGGCAGTGTGGCGATCTCGCCGCGGGGCGACTGGCGGATGCCCTCCGACGCCAGTGCCGCGGAGTGGCTCCGCTCGCTGGACCATCAATCGTAGAAACCGAGTTGGACGCGGCGACCACGGGAATGCACAAACGAAGAATGTCCCGTTCGACCGATGCCATGCTGCGGCAGCGGCGGTCGGGCTCCGGCTGTGGTCTCCACGGAAGTCAGATCATCTGCCTGGACGCGGCAATAGACACAATCACTGCCATGGGCGGCGTGATCCTCCGGCTTGCCGAGGATGGCGTCGGCGACATTGATCGGCTGAAACAGCACACTGACGCAGGTGCCCAGACCTTCGCGAGTGCAGACGCCGATGGCACCGTTGTAGTCGCGGACGATCCCGAGCACGGCGGCGAGTCCCAGCCCGCGGCCGGGAAACTTCGTGCTGTAGAAAGGCTGAAAGATGCGGGAACGTACTTCATCCGTCATGCCCGGGCCGCGATCCTCGATCTGCAGCATGACGTACCAGCCCGCGCGGGTGTTGCCGACGAACCGGCTGCGGAAGTCGGTTTCGGGATTGAAGTAGACGCAGCGTGTGCGGATAGCTACGGAGCCGCTGGTCTCACTGGCCGCTTCGCCGGCATTGAGCACCAGGCTCATCAGCAGTTGCCTCACTCGCGATTCATCCGCTGCGATCAGTGCCAGTCCATCGCCAAGTTCCAGATCCATTCGGCACCGCTTGGGCATGGCTACGCTGAGCAGATCCTGCACGCTGCGGAGCGTCTGTGACAGATCGAGCGGCCCGCGATGCAGGCTGCCGCGAATCGAATAGTTCAGGAGTTGCTGGCTCAGTTCGGCGGCACGGCGGGCCCCGGTGCGGATATCCGCAAGCATTTGCAGCAGCGACGACGACGACTTTGGCGGCAAGTTCATCTCGACAAGCTCGGCGTTTCCCATGACGCCCGTGAGAAGATTATTGAATTCGTGCGAGATCCCGCCCGCAAGAGCCCCGACTGTTTCGAGCTTCTGATGCAGTACCGCTTGTCGCTCGATCTGCCGGCGTTCGGCCTCGGCACGCATCTGCTCGCTGATGTCGAGTCCCACAGCGTGAAACTCAACACCCTGCCCGCTCACTTCCCGCACGACGCGGGCCGACCAGCGGAACCAGTACACGCCGCTGTCGAAGGTCATACGGCAGTCCGCGGTCACAGCAGGATCACCAAAACGGTTTGCTTCCAGGCGATGAAGGAAGTTGGAGTTTCCGTCGAGCCCGCTGAGTTCGAAGAAATTTTCACCTGCTGTCATGCCCGTCGCGATGCTGAATGTCCGGCGGAATGTTTCATTGGCAAACGCCAGCAAGCCATCGATGTGAAAGCGGCAGATCAGTGCCGGATTGTCTTCGACCAGTGCCTTGTAATAGGCATCACCAATCCGCAGTTGCGATTCCGCATTCTCGCAGTCGCCGATCAGTCCGCTGGTGATCAGCGACGTGATGGCCAATGCTGTGATGTAGCCCCAGACGACGTGAGTGCGAATCTCCGGTGGCAGAAACTTGAGTGGTCCGACATTCTGCAGCAGCGAATCGAAGGCGAAGCCCAGGACGATCAGCAGATGCAGCGCGGCGGGCCAGGCACCACGCAGTGCCGCGACCCGGATGATGGCGACAAACGGAGCAAAGGCAAAAGCCAGAATCCAGAAACCGAGATCGAACGGACTGAGAAAGACGATGATGAGGATGGCGATCAGTGCGATGGTGTCGAGAGCGATGAGCATCCGTTGTCGGCGGGACTGGACCAGGTCGCGAATGCCCGCGGGCCAGGCGAGCAGCACGGGACTGACGCAGATCACGCCGGAGAGATCGCCGAAATACCAGATGCTGAAGCAGTTGAAAAACTGGGAGCTATCGATCTTGCCCGCGCCCAGCAGCCAGAGGGTACCGTTGAGGGCGCTGACGGTCGTGGCGATGGCCGCTGCGGCGATGAGGGTCTGGGTATCGCGACGGCGACGGAAGAACGGCGACAGTTGCCACTGTCGCAGCCAGTAGGCGCAGAGGGCCGGCGCCGCCGTGCTGCCGATCGCCATACCGATCGCCGTCGGCCACTGCTGCGAATCGTGGTTGACCAGATACGCCAGCACCGCAAGCAACGGCGCAAGCCGCAAGCCGTAGTGGAACAATAGCGCTGTGGCGATTCCCGCCGGCAACCAGAAGAGCGACGCACCATCGGCGACCACTGCAAGCTGCAATCCCAGACGGCCCGACACGACTTACGCGACCGAAGCGATGGCAATCACCACCACCGTCGGCAAGAGCCTAGGATTCAATTCTGGCGAATGCCGCTGCATAGCACCTGACGATCAGTGAACGCTCAACTTTAGTTCTGTATTCTGAGAGAGTCCTGATTATTTTTCATTATTTCGTTGCTTTCATTGGCGGTTTCAGGCGACACCTTTTCAATGAACACCTTCTCTCCTCAGACCGAAGAATTGAGATCAAGTTGAAGGAACACTGCACATGATTCCGACGAACGTCGTCACCGGATTCCTCGGCGTTGGCAAGACCACGGCCATTCTCGATCTGCTGCAACGCAAGCCCGGTGACGAACGCTGGGCCGTGCTCGTCAACGAATACGGCGAAGTCTCCATCGATCAGGCCATCATGGCGGGTGCGGCTCCGCCCAACGTCACCGTCCGCGAAGTCGGCGGGGGCTGCATCTGCTGCGTCACAGCTCCCTACCTGCAAGTCGCCCTGCACCTGCTGCTCACTGAAGCCAAACCATCGCGGCTCATCGTCGAGACCACAGGACTTGGTCATCCCGGCCGCCTGCTCGACACATTGCGGACGCAGTATGCGGACCGGCTCGATGTGCGTGCCACGCTGGCGATGGTCGCCCCGGATGACGTGAACAATCCCGAAGTGCTGACCAATCCAATCTTCCGCGAACAGGTAGACCTCGCCGACGTGCTCGTGCTGAACAAACTCGACACTGCAAGCGACAGCGAACTCGCAGGCTACCGCGACTGGGCCAACGAACTCTTCCCACCCAAGCTGCTGATTGCCGCGACTGAGCAGGGCCGTCTCGATCCCGTCTGGCTCGACCTCGGCGGCCGTCGTTCACTCACAATCGTCGAGGAGCACGATCCTGCCTTGCCGACTCCGCGGAATGAACCTGCACCGCTGCCGCGGAAACCGGTGCGTCGCGAGAGCACTGGCACGGTCCCCGCGTGTGGATGGATCTTCAGTCCTGAGGATGTTTTCGACGAGAATCGGTTGCTGGCGTTGCTCGGCGGGTTTCCCGGTCGGCTCAAGGGAGTCTTCCGCGTCGCGGAGGATCGCCTTGTCGTCAATCGCGCCGGCGGACGAACAACAGTGACACCGACGCAATATCAGCACGACAGCCGTGTCGAGATGTTTGGCTTGGCGGACTGGCTCGCCATCGAAGCGGGACTGCTGGCCTGCCTGATCTAAGCGACCAGGCTGCGCTGCCGCTTGGGTTTGGCGAACTCGATCGCCTGTAGACGCTTGCGCACGCCGTCCGCGTATTGTTCGCTCAACTCGCAGCCAATGAATTGACGTCCCAGCTTCTTCGCGGCGGCCAGAGTCGTGCCGCTGCCGGCGAAGGGGTCGAGCACGACATCGCCCGGCTTGCTCGCCACCTTGATGATCCGTTCCAGCACCGCTTCGGGCATTTGGCAGGGGTGCCCGGTGCGCTCCTTGAATGTGCCGCAGACCCGCGGCAAGTACCATGTATCGCCCTCTGGCAGGAAGTGAGCGTCGCTCTCCTGTGGCCGCAGCACCCAGGTGTCGTCGGGCAACTTGCCTACCGGATTGGCACGGGCGTCGGCATAGGTCGTCATGCGGGCACTTGGCACGCGGACGTTGTCAGGATTGAAGACACACTTCTTCGGATCGACGACGTAGTAGAAGATGTGCGCGTGGCTGCGGTTGAATTTCTTCTTGCAATTCACGCCGAAGGTGTAGTGCCAGATGATCCAGTTGCGCATCTCCAGACCCAGTCCGTCGAGCCGGACCTTGTGCTCGGCAGCGAACTCATCGCCGATCGCAACGAAGAATGATCCGCTCGGCTTCAGCACCCGCTGCACCGCCGCGAGCCATTTCTCCGTCCACGCGAGGTAGTCGGCCTTGGCCCGCTTGTCGTGGTAGACGTCGTATTCGTAGCCGATGTTGAACGGCGGATCGGCAAAAGCGAGGTCGACACTCGCCGGCGAAAGCTGTCGTAGAATCTCCAGGCAGTCGCCGGTGTGCACTTCGTTCAACATCATCACCACTCCGTGGCAAGTGAGCTCCTTACAGCTGTTGTAGCGCATTCGGGAGAAAGCGCAAGTCGGAAATGGATTTTTTTGTCCCCGCCTGCTGGCATTGACGCCACTGCCGGGTTGCGGCATAACCCGCGTTCACCAAACTGCGGGGTGGTTATGCGCGTGATGGGGCAGTGGGCTCTGGGGGTCTGTGTTGCGCTCGTCATCATCGGCGTGCCCACGGCATACTACCGCTCCGCCTACAGCAACCAGAAACGGCTCCGCGTCGTCAGCGACGGCAAGTTCTACCGCAGTGGGCAACTCACAGCCTCCGGGCTCCGCGACGCACTCCGCGAATTCGGTATCCGCACCGTCATCAATCTGCAGGAAGAAAACGTCGATCCGTTCATGCCCGAAGTCTGGCTCGGCAAACCCAGCGTCCGCGAAAGCGAACTCTGCGAACAACTCGGCGTCAACTACTACGCCCTCATCGGCGGCGAGACCATCGCCGACGCGCAGTTCCAAGCCGGAGCACGCCCGCAGGTCATCGATCAATACTTGAAGCTGCTCGACGACCCCAAGAACTACCCGATCATCATCCACTGCAAAGCCGGCCTGCACCGCACCGGGCTGCTGACCGCCGTCTACCGCATGGAATATTGCGACTGGCCCACGCGGCGAGCGGTCGACGAACTCCGTGCCAACGGTTTCGGCACCTACGCCGCCACCACGGGCAACGTCTACCTCGAGCAGTTTCTCGCGAGCTATCAGAAGGGCCAACGGCACCCGGTCCCGATGCCGACCGAGGGCACGCCCAAAGTCGCGGAGGGCCCGCGATGACGCTCGATCGCGCGCTCTTCTTCAGCTTCCTCCGCTCCTACGCGATCGTCTTCACGAGCCTGCTGAGCCTCTACGTCATCATCGACCTGTTCACCAATCTCGACGACTTCGCCGGGAATGGCGGGCTCGTCACCATGCTCGCTCGCATCGGCAAATACTACAGCATCCGCGTCGCTCAAATTTTCGATCGTCTGAGCGAAGCGATCACCCTGCTCGCGGCAGTCTTCACCGTCAGTTGGATGCAGCGCAACAACGAACTGCTGCCGCAACTCTCCGCGGGAATCAGCACGCAGCGCGTGCTGCGTCCGGTGGTGTTCGGCGCGATGCTGATGCTGTCGCTCGGGCCGCTGAACCAGGAACTGGTGTTGCCTCGCGTGGCGGACGAGCTTCAAGTGCCACGTGACGATCCGCAGCAGAAGCGGCCCCTCGAAATGCGCGGTGGATTCGATCCGAACGGCGTGCACATCGAAGCCTTCTCCGGCTACCGACGCGACCTCCGCGTCAAAGGGTTCTCGGTCACCTTCCCCGAAAGCGGCTCCGCGGGCATGGCCTTCCTGCAAGCCGATGAAGCGATCTGGTCCCCCGCCGAGAGCGGCTGGTATCTCTACAACACGACGCCCGAAGTGCTGCCCGAACCGCTGCCGGAGCAACTCAAACCGCTCGGCCCGCGGCGCTATTTCCTCGCGGTGAAGATGGTCGACTTCCAGAGCCTCACCCGCGCCTCGCACCTTTACCCACTGGCATCGACGGCAAAGCTGCAGGAAATTCTGAACTCCGCCGACAGTCGGCGACTCGCTCCGGTGGCCGTGATCTTCCACATGCGGTTCACGCGGCCGCTCGTGGGCATCCTGATGATCGTCCTCGGCCTGGCGATCGTGCTCCGCGATCAGAACCGCCACGTGCTCGTCAGCAGCGGGCTCTGTCTGGTGATGTGCACCATCTACTACGGCATGGTATACGGCTGCAAATACCTGGGCGATCAGGATGTGCTGGCGGCTCCGCTCGCTGCGTGGCTACCCGTCATTCTCTTCGGACCGATTGCGATTGTGCAGTACGACGCGATGCAGACCTGATTCACTCCGCCGCGGCGGTGATGAAGGTCGTGAAGAGCCGCTGCATTTCGGGCTGTGTCTCGGTCAACTCTTCCGGATGCCACTGCACGGCCATGAGATATTGGCCATTCGTACCTTCAACGCCTTCGATGATGCCGTCGGGAGCGTAACAGTTCGGCACCAACCCGCGGCCCAGTTCCTTGATCGCCTGATGGTGCATGCTGTTCACGGGCACCACGGTCTGACCCATGATCGCGTCGAGCGACGTGCCCTGCTTGACTGTCACATCGTGGGCGAGGTATTTCCGAGACGGCTTCTCCGGCGTCGGAAAGTAGTCGTGCTTGAGAGCTGCGGGCACCTGGGCCGCGACATCCTGATAGAGCGTGCCGCCACAGACCACATTCAGGATCTGCAGCCCGCGGCAGACGGCGAGCACCGGTTTCTTCGTCTCCAGGGCATGACGCAGCAGAGCACTCTCAATCGCATCGCGATCGGGGTCGGTCGCACCGCAGACGGGGAGTTTGGTTTCACCGTAGTAGCTCGGATCGACATCGATTCCGCCGGTGAGGAAGACGCCATCGAGCCGCTCGAAGATTTCGTTCATCGTGTCCATGTCGTGCGGCAGCAGCGGAACGACCCACGGCACCGCCCCGACGGCGCGGAGCGCGTTGATGTAGCCGGCACCCACAATCCAACAGAGCGGCCGCTCCCCCTCAATCGGAGGCAGCGACTGCGTGACAACTCCGATGACAGGGCGCTTCATGGATTTCTTTCTAGTCGGTTGCATCGGTATTGTCAGCCAGACGCGCCACCGACAGAGCAAGTCGGCGACCCTACCCCGTCGCTCGCGCGTCCGCCTAACTCACCACTGAGTCCAGCGCCGGCAGCACGGCTCCAAAATCGCGACCGATCCGATCGATGTAGCTCGTCAGCAACTCCTCCACACGCTCGGGCCGATCCGCGGCGACGACGAGGCCTATGTGCTGAGCCATGTCCATGCGAAAGACGATCTCCGGATCGCTGAAGGTCGACGTGTCGGGCTTCTCGAAGCGGCTGAGGCTCACGACCACGCCGGCATAGCGGTCCTTCAGCGGTGGTAAAGTGTAGCTTCCGCTGCGGGCCAGTTCGAGTTTGGCCCATTCGCCCCAGAGGTTGAGCCCCGTGGCCGCTTCGACCATCTCGGCAGTGTTCGACCCGCCCACGCGGCTCGAGGTCTCAATGAAATACATCTTGCCGTCGCGGTGCGCCTTCATGAACTCCGTGTGCGACGCCCCCTGCACCAGCCCGAAGCCTTCCAGCACCTGGGCATTCGCTCGGCGAAGCTCCGCGACTTCGGGTTTGTTGCGGGCGACGGTGCGCGTGGCATAGACGCCGCCGCCGTGATAGACATCGAGCAGCGGTCGCCAGTAGGCATTCACCTCGGCGAAGATCACCTTCCCGGCGTGTGTCAGCGAATCGACGTGATACAGATCGCCGGGTACCATCTCCTCGAGCAGAGCCATGCTGGCATCGTCGCCGAGTTCGTCGATGCGCTTCCAGACCTCGTCGGGCGTGTGCAGCTTGCGGATGCCGGCGGCACTGGCTTCGCCGCGCGGTTTGATCAGCCACGGCCCAGGCACCTCGGCGAGGAAACTGCGGATCGCGTCGTGATGGAAGAGCCCCACGAACCGCGGGATGCACACGCCCAGCGACCGGGCTTTCTCGCGCATCGCCAGCTTGTCGCGGAAGTAGCGGGCGGTGCTGTCGCCGTGCCCGCTGTCGGTCATGCGGAAGTGCTCGCGGAGAAAGGCCGCGACTTCGACATCGAAATCATCCAGAGCAACGATCCGGTCAATCTTCCGCGACCGCATCATGTAGGCGACGGAGTTGATCAGCCCGCGGCGGTCGTAGAAGTCCTTGACGGCGAAAACTTCATCGCAGGCCTGCCGGGACCACGGCTCGCCGAGCTTCTTTTCGACCGTGAGCAGGTAGACGGTCGCCCCCTCGGCCTTGAGTCGTTCGAGGAAGCGGTTGCCCTTGAAGTAGCTGGCGAGGCAAAGGATTGAAAGTGGCATGGGCAGTACCTCGTGGTCGTGCGGTCTTTGTTATTGGTAGCCGCAGGCTTCAGCCTGCGGAATCGGGGCCTGTCTCTACTCCGCAGGCTGAAGCCTGCGGCTACCGACTGATAGTGCGATTACCGTTTCTGATACAGCGAAGCCGTTGCTCCCTGTTGCACCAGTCGCCAGCCGGTATGATCCTTCAGGGCATCAACGCTGACAAAGGCCCACTGGAAGCCGTACTTCTCCTGCCAGGCGTCGAACTGCGTATTCTCGACGTACTCTCTCAGCCAGTCGTCGCCGCAAAGCTCGAAGCGGTCGTCCATGAAAATTTTGCAATCTGGGGCGTACCAGATCAAGAAGCCGCCCCAGTTGGTCTCGTTGTAAATGCGGCTGCCTGCCGGTATTTTCCGAACTGCGTCAGTCATGTCCATGGGCACATATTTCTGATCGAAGCGACTCCAGCCCGTCACACACAGCCCGGCCACGACCACGAGCAGCGGGATCGGCCAGAAGACCCGCGGCAGCAGCGTCACCGGCGTCGCCAGCGTGTCGCCATGTACCAGCAGCTTGCGATACCACAACGTATGCGGCCAGATGTCGGCGAGCATCACGGCGGCGACGGCGACGAACAGCGGGCCGTTGCGGATGCTCTGCACGCTGAGCGCCAGCCAGACTAGCGGGATCAGCCAGAGCAGCTTCGGTCGTCCCGCACCAGCGAGGATCAGCACATACACCGCCGCAAAGCCCAGCACCGCGAGATCGCCGCCGCGAGTGAGATTCATCGGCGAATGTTCGGTGACATACAGCGCCAGTGCTTTCGAGCCGATGAGTCGGAACCAGGTCCGCTGCAGTTCGAGGCCGATCGGGTTCGCAAACATGGCGAGGCCGCAGGCGATGACGATCAGCAAGTACGCACCCTTATGGTCGCGTCTCGTGATCAGCCAAGCGAGAGCGAGCGTCGCGATGCCGCCGAGCATGCCGCCGTGAAGATTGGTCCAGACGATGTGAACGGGGATCAACCAGAGCAGATGCTTCCACGAGCAGCGACCCGTTTCGTAGTCGACGATGAACGCCGTCACGAGCACCATGAGCGCGATGGTAAAGACGTGGGGACGTGCGTAGAAGTGGAAACCGGCCGCGACCATCGCCAGCGCGGTGACGACGCCTGCGAGCGGCCAACCCATGCCTCCGGCGAGCAGGCGACGGAAGACCGCGGTGAACGCCGCGGTGAAGACGGCGAGGTAGACCCAGAGGATGGCGTCAAAGCCGCCGATGTGATGCAGTGCTGCCATCATCACTTCGCCGAGCCACTGCTGTGGGATCCAAGTTTTGTCGGCGAAGGTGAACGTGAACGGATCGGTGGTCATCAGCCCGCGGTCGAGGATGATCTGCCCGACGCGGGTGTGCCAAAGTGTGCCGGGATCGTTCAGCCCGCGGGCATGGGAGACGAAGGCCATCGCGGCGAGTGCCACCGCGAAAAATGCTGCGACGCGCACTACGGCCGTGCCGCG
>JBGSSZ010000120.1:0-16389 GCA_041736785.1 Limnoglobus sp. | reverse complement strand
CGTCGATGTAGAGGATCTTGTCCGTGACGCCGGTCCAACCCGCTTCGAGCATCACGGCCGCGTCGAGGACCACGAACTTGCCACGGGCCACGTCGATCTTGTGCCTACAGCGGGCTTCGATCTCCGGGTAGACCGTGGCTTCGAGAAACTTCCGCTCGCCGGGATCGCTGAAGACGATACCCGCAACAGCATGGCGATCCACGGTCCCCTTGACCAGGATCGAGCCGCCCCAGCGATCGACCAGTTTGGCCTGGATTTTCTTGTCGGCGAGCACATCGTGGCCGATTTTGTCGGCGTCGACAAGCGTCGCACCGCGACGTTCGAGGAGGGCGGCCGCGGTCGATTTCCCCGCGCCGATGGCACCGATCACTCCGAGTACAGGGCGCGTCATGAGCGGCTCCCGTGGGTCGATTTCAGAATCACAATTGTCATGGAATCTCCTTTCCGTCCAGCCAGTTCGGCCCAGCGGCGACGTCGACTTTCAACGGCACCCGCAGAGTCATCGCGTTGGTCATTTCTTCCCGCACAAGCGATGCCATCGCATCAAGCTCGTCAGGCGGCACTTCGAACACAAGCTCGTCGTGCACGCTCAGCAGCATTTTCGACTGCCGCGTTTCGCTGCGAATGCGAGCCGCAACCTTGAGCATCGCGAGCTTCATCAGATCGGCAGCAGAGCCCTGAATCTCCATATTGATCGCTTCGCGCTCGGCTTGATTGCGCTGCTGATACGTTGTGCGCACGCGAATGGCGACGGGGTCGAACGGGCGGCGACGACCAAGGATCGTCGCCACATAGCCATTCACACGTGCCTGAGCCAGCAGATTGTCCTGATACGCCAGCACCCGCGGGTATTTCTCGAAATAGGCGTCGATGAACTTCGCCGCGTCTTTGCGGGGCATGCCGAGGCGGGTGCCGAGGCCGAAGGCACTGATGCCGTAGATCACGCCGAAGTTCACCATCTTGGCGACGCGACGCTGCTGGCTAGTCACCTCCGGCTCGGGAACATTGAAAATCTCAGCCGCGACCGAGGCATGCACATCGCGATCGGCGGCGAACGCGGCCTGCAGGGCTTCATCTTCGCAGAAGTGCGTGAGCAGTCGCAACTCGACTTGCGAATAGTCGGCCGTCAGCAGGGTCCAGCCATCACGGGGCAGAAACGCCCGGCGGATCTGCTGCCCCTGCTCCGTGCGGGCGGGGATGTTTTGCAGATTCGGGTCCGACGAACTCAAGCGACCTGTTGTAGTTACGGTCTGGTTGAATGATGAATGCAGCCGGCCCGTCTTCGCGTTTACGAGTGCCGGCAGAGCATCGACATAGGTGCCTTTCAACTTCGCAATCTGGCGGTGTTCGATGATCGCCGTCGGCAGCGGATGCCCAAGTGCCGCCAGGTTTTCAAGGGTCTCCTGATCGGTGCTCGCTTCGTTGGTCGTGCCGGTCCGCTTCTGCACCGGCAGCTTCATCTCCTCAAACAGAATCTTGCGAAGCTGCAGCGGCGATGCGATGTTGAACGGCTTCCCGGCCAGTTCATGAATCCTGATTTCGAGCCCGGCCAACTGCTCCGTCATCTCATCGGAAAGCTTGCGGAGAAACACCGAATCGATCCGTACGCCATCGTATTCCAAGTCCGCCAGCACGTGGATCAGAGGCATCTCCACATCGGCGTAGAGCGACTGCAGCGAGCCAAGCTGATTCTCAAACATCTCCGTCAGCCGCCACGCCGTGTCAGCGTCCTCGGCAGCATAGTCGCGGATCTTCTCCAGAGCCACGCTCGCCATCGAAGTCTGTTTCTTCCCTTTGCCGATCAAGCTCTCAATGCGGATGTTGTCGTGGTTCAGATACTGCCAGACGAGGTCGTCGAGGTTGTGCGTGCGAGCCGCGGCATGCAGGAGATAGTGAGCGACCATGCTGTCGCCAGCGACGCCCCGGAGTGTGATGCCGTGGGCCCGCAGCACGAGCAGGTCGTACTTGATATTCTGATTCACCTTGCCGATTGCGGCGTCTTCGAGAATCGGCTTGAGGGCCGCGAGTGTGGTGGTTGCGGAGAGCGTGGGCGCATCCTTCGGCCCCTGCAAAGCGAGGTAATAGGCTTCACCTGCCTGCCAGCAGACTGCGATGCCGACGATCTCCGCGAGGTGTGGATCGAGACTGGTCGTTTCAAGATCGAAGCAGAACCGCGACTTCGATTTCAGCGCATCGAGAAAGCCTGCGAACTTGGCTTCATCACTGACGAGGTGATAGCCGTCGTACTTCCAGTCGTCCTTCGGCTGATCCGCGAAAGGGCTTTCGGTTTCGTAGATCTGGTCGAAGAGGGAGGGCTTGGCATCAGCACGCCGCCGCGGCAGGGGAGCCGTGTTTACCGGTCCGGCACCGATGGTATCGAGCATGGCCGCGTTTTTCGCGGCACCGCTGCGGGTGAGCGTGCTGCGGACGCGGTTGGCGAAACCGCGGAAGCCGAACTCCTGAAAGAGTTCCAGCAGTCGCGGACCATCCCAGTCGCGGCGGCACCAGTTCTCCCAGTCGATCGCGATGGGTGTGTCGGTGCGGAGTTTGACGAGTTGCCGGCTTTCGTCGAGTTTGCCGTTCGCGATGGCCTCCTGTACGGCGAGCTTGAGCTTCGGTCCGCCAAGTTCGTGTGCGTTGGCGATGATGGCGTCAAGCGACCCGTACTGCTGCAGCCACTTGCCCGCGGTCTTGGGGCCGACTCCCGCGACGCCCGGCACGTTGTCCACGCTGTCGCCGACGAGGGCCTGGAAATCCGCCACCTGATCGGGTCGCACGCCCCAGTCTTTTAGGAGCCCGGTCGCGTCGAGCGTCTCGCCTTTGCGGAGGTTGACGATTTTCACGCGGTCGTTGAGTAGCTGTCGGCAGTCCTTGTCGCTGGTGCAGAGATTGACCTCATAGCCACGTTCGCTGCCGAGGAGTGCGATGGTGGCCATGATGTCGTCGGCTTCGAAACCTTCGCAGGTGAGCTTGGGCACCCGCATGCCGTCGAGCACCTGCTCGATCAGCGGCAGTTGAATGATCAGGTCCTCCGGCGGCGGCGGCCGGTGAGCTTTGTAATTGGCATCGATGGAGCTGCGAAAGGTCGGCCCGGGCAGGTCAAATGCCGCAATCAGATATTCCGCACCGAGATCGTAGAGATTCATCAGAGCCCGCGTTACGCCGAAGACCGCATTGGTGGGGCGGCCGTCGGGAGCGTTCATCGGCGGGATGCCGTGAAACATCTGGAAGACAAGCCCATGCGCATCAAGAACGTACACGCGTGGCGGAATGTTAGTCGGTGCGTCCACAGGATCTTGGCAGAGGGCGGGGGCGGGCAATCAACCTAGTTGTCGGTCGGTGGGCCGGAAGAATGTCTGCAGAGGATGAAGACCGGCCAACGAAGACAGTGACGGTGTGTTGTTACTGTACTGGCACGCACGCAGGGGCGTCAAGGGTGGTGCGAACTCCCGAAGCCCGGGCTGCGTAAGATTCAGTAAACGCAGAATGACCGGCAGCATCCCCGAAGCATTGCCGAATCCCGGAATCCTTTGGCTTGACTCCACCCGTGCTGCGTTTAGAGTCACCTTTGACGCACTCCGTCACTACTTTCGTTGAGGTCTTCGATGGCCAAAGCCACTGCATCCGGGGAAACCAAAGCCCCACTCGTCATTGCGCTCGTCTTTTTCGTGTTGACCACGATCGGGCTGGGTGTCTTCGCATACATGACCAGCGAGGACCTGACTGCGGCCAAAAACGCTGAGAAAGAAGCCGCGACCAAGGCGAAGGGCTCCGACGACAATGCTCAAAAGGCCCGGGAGGAGGCACTCCTCTACAAGGTCGCACTGGGCATAGCCGATGAAAAGGATCGCGAAGCTCTTCAAGGCATCCGGTTCAAGACCGAAGCTCAGGCCAATCACCGGGCGATGTCCGATGCGATCAACAAGAAAAGTGCCGAGGTGATCGGCACCCAGGCGAAGAACTTTGTCGGCGGTGGCGGCTTCACCGCGACGCCGGGCGAGATGTTCACCTGGAACTGGCCTGCTGGTGGTGAGATTCCGCAACCCCCCGCTATGTCGGTGCTCGACGCCGCCGTGGCAGCACGGGCTCAGCGTGAGATCAACGAGCGTGTCGCCAAAGCCGCCGCGGCAGACTTCCTCGCCAAGACCAAAATTCTCATCGAAAAGTCGAACCTCCGCGAAGAGGACATGAAGATCTTCAAAGCCAAAGTCGCCGAGATTCCGGGACTGGTGGCTGCGGACCGCGCCGTGGAAAAGAAGAGCTACGACCTCAAGGCTGAGGACTTCCTCAAACAGCAGGGCGAAGCCCGCAAAAGCTTGCAGGACATGTCGGACAAAGTGGCCGAGCGTGACATCCAAGCGAAGCGGAAGGATGAACGCATTGCCATTCAGGAGCGCAAGATCAATGAGCTTCTCGATCGCGAGATCGATCTGATCGACCCGTTCAAGTTTGACAAGCCGCAGGGCAAGATTCTCCGCCGCTACAGTGACAGCCTCGTCGACATCGACCTCGGCACCTCGGACAAGCTCCGTCCGGGGATTGCGTTCAGCATCTTCCCTTCGGACACCATCATCCGTGGGATGCAGCCTCGAATGCGACCGTTCCAGGACGGCGCGACTGGCCGCACCGTCTACAAGCCGATCCCCAAGGGTAAGGTCGAAGTCATCAACGTCATCGGGCCGAACATCGCACAGTGCCGCATCATTGATGAAGACAACGCGGTCCGCGACCGGATCATCCCCGGCGACCTGCTCTACAACGCACTCTGGCGGAAGGGTGTCAGCGAGCACGTGGCTCTCTTCGGCATCTTCGATCTCGATGGCGACGGTCGCGATGATACCCAGTCGCTGATCAATGGCCTCCGCCGCATCGGTGTCATCGTCGATGCCTACTACGACCTCGGAAAGGGCAAGTGGGAAGGCGAGATCACCAGCCAGACCAACTTCGCCATCGAAGGCTTCTACCCCACCGTGAGCGCCGCCGACGGCAACCGCGAAGGCAAGATCAAGATTCTGAACAGCATCGGCGAAGCTCGCCGCGAGGTGAAGGAGAAAGGCATCCTGATCCTCCGCCCCCGCGACGCGTTCCCGCGGATCGGCTTCGATGCCCGCCTCGAAGTCAGCGATGACGCCATCAACCAGGCCGCGACGGGCTACACGCGGGCCCAGCTTGATCGGAAGGATCTGGAAGGTGCGAAACCCGCGGACGCGCCGAAGAACTGATCCCTTATTCGTCCCACTCAAAGCCCAGCCGTTGCAACGGCTGGGCTTTTCCGTGAAATCACTCAGAGTCCAATTGCGATTGAAGCGATGTATTTGTCGAGCACGTTGAACGACTTCAAGTCCCAGTCACCAGGCTGATAGAACCGAATAATCCGCTCCGGTTGACGCGGATCGAGATCGACGACGCAGCTTTCCAGATCCACGAGCCCCACACCCACGGCTTTCAGCAGAGACTCTTTCGCCGTCCAGCCGCGAAAAAACGCCGCCACACGGTACTCCTCCGGCAAGCTGGTATACTGTGTCGCTTCCGCGGAACTGAAGAACCGCTTCACGAGCCCGTCCGCGTTGGGCATCGCGCGGATCAGTTCCACATCGACACCAATCCGCTGCCGTGCCAAGGCGATGAGCGCGACGTCGCCACTGTGGCTGACGTTGAAATGCAGCCCGCTCCCCTTCACTGCCGGCTTGCCGTGGGCTGATTGCGTGACCACAATGTCCTGCGCCCGTGGCACATCCAGATAGTTCATCAAGATGAGCTTCAAGCTCGCTCGCGTGACGAGGAAATCGCGGCGCGGTTTCTCGACGCTGTAGCGATTCATCCGCTGAAGCTCGGCGTCATCGAGACAGTCTTTCAACGCGTCGACGTCGAAAGCACCGTCGAGCGGGATCGTAAAAAGATGTACTTCGCGGGCTTCCGGCCAGGCAGCAGGCCCGGTCGGCAACGAACAGTCGACGTGGGTGATCGTCATGGTGACTCAGAGTCTACGGGGCCAGTATCGCCAAGCCAACGCGGCCAGCAGCAACCCGCCACCGGCGAGGGTCCAGACTGTTGGCGTCTCTTTCTCAGGCGCAATCAGATAGGCCCACACCGGGTTCAGCACCGGCTCGATGAGCGTAATGATACCCGCTTCCTGCGGACTGATCGACTTCAAGCCCTGAGAGAAGAGCATATATGCAAAGGCTAGCTGCACAATGCCGTAGAGAGCGATGAAGAGCAACTGCCTCGCAGTCGGTTGCATCAGCCAGGTCATAAACTGATTGGTGCCGACGGTGCGGGCGGCGAACGCGGCGATCACCAGCGACCCGCCGAGCAGATTCAGGACCGTGAGCCATGCGGAGGATTCATTGCGAAGGTGCCGCAGGAAAAGCACTACAAGGGCGTAGAAAAACCCGCTGCCGACCGCCATGATCAGCACTTCCTGCTGCGAGGATTGTTCCACAGGCGACAGTCCCCGCGGCCAGTTCCCTGCGACAATGACAATCGCGCCTGCAAGGCCAATCACCACCGCCCGCAGGGATCGCGAGTCGCGAAGGTCGCCAAAGAAATAGACACCCAACACATAGACCCAGACTGGAGCCGTGTTCTGCAGCAGAATTGCATTGGCTGCGGAGCCGCGAGCGAGTGCGGAGATGTAGAGCGCGGTCATCACGCCGAAGGCGACGACCATTCCGGCCATGCTGGGTCGCCAAGTGAGGTGCCGCGGTCGCAGGAATGCGATGATGGCCAGCCCGGCAAAGAGTGAGCGATAAAACGCGATGTGCAGCGGTGCGAGTGCGGGTTCGTCGATCTGAAGGAACGTGGGTTGCTGGAGAGCGCGGATGAAGACCGAGCTTGTGCTCCAAAGCACGGCCGCGGCAATGACCATTCCCCGGGCCTGAGCCGGACTCGGCGTGCTCAAGCCGAGAACTCCGCACGCAGATGACGCAGGCGGAAGAGCAGCGGCTTGGGCTGACCGTCAGCCGCGATCAGACCGCGTCCGGAGCTGTCGTCCGACCACTGATTCCAACCGAAGCAGCGCACATGCGAGAGCGTGCTGCAGAGTGCGGCGAGGAAACCGCCCCATTCCGCCTGAGAATCGTCGCTTTCCGACGACTTGTGGCAAGTGTTGAAGGTCGTGCTCGGCGTGGCTCCAATGCGGCCCGGATGTGATGCAGTGATGTCAAGCGGCACGCCCAGCAGACCGTATAGCTCGAAGAGTCGCAGCAGTTCGAGCCCGTCGTGCAACAAACTGCCACGAGGGGATTCGCCTGCAATGATCTCGAGATTGAACCCGGCGATCGAGAGCCCGGACCTGAGCAGCGTGTCGCAGAACACCAGCGGCGAGAGCGTGTACTCCGCGTGATCAAGGTACTCCCCCCAGGGCTGACTGACGCCGATGACCCAGCGGCCGTCGTTGTCTGCACCCCGGGCGGCTTCAAGAATACGCACCACGAGACGCAAGCGGTCGTCCTGACTGAGATTGTGCAGGTCGGCGTGGTTGAAGCCGGTGCAGAGAATCCAATCGCGGACGCGATCGCGATAACGGAGGATCGTGGTTTCGACAAACTCACAAAAGTAAGCGGCGAGCGTGGCGACATCGCCGTCGTCCGCATTCAGCCAGGAGGGGAGGCAGTCGGATCCCAGATCGATCAGCGGCCCGAAGATCAGGGGCTTACCCTGTTGGGTGGCCCATTCGACAACGGCATCGGCCGTGGTCCAATCGAATTTTGTGGGAGCCGACTCGATCTCCGACCAGCGCGGTGTGTATTGGACAACTTCAAAAGCAGCGAGGTAGAGTTCAGCATCGTCCGCTGTGAGCGGTCCTGAAATCTGACTGGTGCAACGCGTGGCGGGTTGGCCAATACGAGCCTGCTGAAGCTTCGCCGATGTGCCGACATAGAACTCGGCGAGTGCGTCGCTGGCGGCGCAGGATTGCGTCAGTGCTGTCAATGCGGCAGGATCGCTTTCGGCGGAGGCTGGATCGACCACAGCATGCACGAACGCTTCCGTTGCCGTGCGAATCTGGTTTGCGATCTCTGTCGGCGGTTCGAGCCCGGCCAGCTTCCATTCCTCCATGGCATTGCGGATCTGGTTCAGCTTGCCGCGGGCGAGTTCGGTGAGCAGTCGGTACGCTTCCGGTTTTTCCCGCAGGGTCGCCGACACGGTGACGGGGAAGCCCACACCGGGGATCGGCCAGGGAGCACTGAGATAGCCGCTCTCGCTCAGGTCGTGGCTGACTTCGAGTGTGGTTCCGTCGCGGCGGAGTGTTGTGGGGAAAGGCGTGCGATCGTAACCGGCGACAAAACGGAGTTGCTCCAGTGCGGAAGCAGCGCCGTCGGGCAGCGGATCGGGCAGCAGAAACTTCAAAAGACCCATAAGAAGCCGCGAAGAACAGCGGGCCGGGAGGAAACCCAATTCATTCCATGCTACGGGTTCCTGATGCGGGGCGGTAGCGGAGAAGCCTTGAGAATCACGGGTTATTTCCCGACACTGCCGTCATCCAGTGCACTGATGGTGATGCCGTGCCGGTCAGCAAGGGCCAGGGTCTGGGCTTCGTCGAGCAGGATGGTTTTCCCCGCTTCGATTGCCAGTGTTTTGGCACCGGCAGCGATCATCGATTCGATGGTCTGCGGGCCGACGGTGGGCACGTCGAAGCGCATATCCTGACCCGGCTTCGCAACCTTCACCACCACAAACGCACTGTGACCGCAAAGCTCTCCGGCTCGACGAATCGCCAGATCGGTCCCCTCAATCGCCTCAATGGCGAGCACGGCCTTCTTGCGGACCATCACGCTCTGACCGACATCGAGCCGGCCCATCTCGCGCGCCAGATGCCAGCCGAAGGCAATGTCGGCCGCCTCCGCCGCGGAAGGTGATCGCTTGGTCAGCACGCCGTGGCGCACGAGCAACTCCGGACAGAGGTCGAGGGCTGAAACGCAGTCGAGCCCTTGAGCACGAAATTCGTCGATGAGACCCAGCAGCAGAGAATCGTCTTTGTTGTCACGGCGGCGACGATTGAGCCAGAAGCGGGCACAGTGCCAGTCGGGCAGGAGCCGCAGCCACATCCAGGGCTTGAAGAGGATGTGCTTGTGAAACTTTCCCGCCATGGTCCAGCGTTCCACACCGCTGTTGCGGAGGGTGCGGAAGATGAATCCGAGGGAGAATCGGCGTAGCCAGTGAAATTCATTGCAGATGCCGGCGAGAGCCGGGTCAGCCATGCCGTGGATGCCGATGCAGACGACCGGAGTGCCGCTGTCGCGGGCTTTCTCGGCGAAGGCGATCGGGAACCGCCCAGCCCCGGCGAGCAACCCCACCGGCGTCATGCCGCGTCCTTGCGATCGAGGCGCTGCTTGATCTGCTTGACGTCGCGAATGAGCTCGGGCAGTTTCTCGTGCATCACGATGTGCCGGAGCGTTTCCTTGTCGGGCCGTGCAGGTGTGCCCCAGAGTCGCGAGTCTGCCGGGACATCTTTGATGACCCCAGCCTGGGCTCCGACCTGCGTGCGCTCGCCGATGGTGATATGATCGGCGATGCCGACCTGTCCCGCCATCACCACATAGTCGCCGGTGACGCACGAGCCAGCCACACCCACTTGGGCCACGAGCAGATTGTGCTGACCGATCTGGCAGTTGTGGGCGATCTGCACGAGATTGTCGATCTTGGTCCCGTTGCCGATACGGGTGGCTCCGAAGGTGCCGCGGTCGATGGTGCTCCCGGCACCGATCTCGACGTCGTCGCCGATTTCGACATGGCCGAGTTGCGGGACTTTCAGATGTTTGCCGCCGACGGGGCGATAGCCGAAGCCGTCTGCACCGATGACGCTGTTCGCGTGGATCACGACACGGTCGCCGAGGATGCAGTCGTCGTAGAGCACGACGTGCGGATGGAGCGTGATATCGGCACCGAGGCGGCAATGCTGACCGATGACGGCTCCGGGATGCAACGTGACCCGCGGGCCGATGATGCTGCCTTCGCCGATGACCGCAAACGGGCCGATCATCGCTTCCGGTCCGACCACGACGCTGGGATGCACGCACGCCGTGGGATGAATGCTGCTGGGCATCTTGTTGAAACCGGCCCCGCGAAGCCGTTTCATGATGCTGGCGAACGCCATCAGGGGATCGTTGACATAGATGAGTGGGCGGCCATTGACGGGCACGCTCGGCCGGACCACGGCAGCGGACGCTCGCGACACATGCCAGTCGTGCAGGTGGCGATCGTCTTCGACGAAGGTGATGTCACCCGGTTCGGCGTCGGCGAGGGGGCAGGCGCGGTCGATCTGCTGATCGCCGTTGCCGACCACTTCACCCTCGACCCATGCCGCCAATTCGCGAACGGTGATGCTCACGCCAGGCTCCTTCTTCCTACCAGGCCCAATCACTGGTCAGGAAAGTGAGGCGAAACTACCCGAACCCCGTAGATGGGGCAAGCCCAACACGACCTACGACAGTCGCTGGATCTGCTAGCCGGATGCGCCGGCGACGGATTCAAAACACTTGACTTTGCATCCCATGGCAGAATCCATCCGTCGCTGGTGTGTCCGGCTAACAACACCATTTCTGCTATCGGTCGTTTCCAGCAATCTGTATCGGCAGAAGCACAGCCCGACTCGCGTGAAGATGGCGAAGATGACTGCGATTGTCACGGATCTGCCGGTTAGACGGGGAAAAGCTTCATCTGAGAGGCGTAGTCGCTTGCTGTCAATTGGGCGTTTTCGTGATTGATCATGCCCCCCGACTCGCAGGCAATAGCCCAGGTCAGCACGTTCCACGACCGCATCAGGCCCGCGTCTGCGTTTCCCCAGACCACTGTCGCGATTCCCTCCCGGGTGCGGCGGATCGTGACCATGCCGCCGCTCAGTGAGATTCGCAGTTCCTGCCATTCTGTCGGCGGGTCGTCATCGGGGAACGCCAGTTCGCCGTCGATCATGCGCAGTGCCGGGGTCTCGCCCGCGTCCATCAGACGCGAGTGGATCGCCGGCCATGTCACGGGCGTCTCATCGGCAATCTGGATCTGTCGCTCAAGCCCCATGACAATTCCTCCGGCGTGACACTCTCTTCGTAAGCCATCAGCAACTGCACTGCCACCAAAATCGTTCGTTGTTTTCGGTTCGCTCTCTAACCTGAGCAACATGATCGGCTCGTCTACGCTGCTGGCAGTGCACATCTCCGACGGCATCCTCACGCCCTGGGGCTGGATCCCTTTCACCGCCTGTGCTTTCGTGCTGATCAGCCTGGCTTCTCACAGACTCTCCGAAGCGGAGATCCCGCGCATCGGCGTGTTTACGGCAGCCTTGTTCATCGCATCGCAGATCCACGTCCCGGCTGTCCCGGGAGTGAGTGTGCATCTTCTGCTGAGCCCGGTAGCCGGGGTGATTCTCGGATTTCGCTGTGTGATCGCCATCGCAGTGGCTGTTTTCCTGCAAGCCCTCCTCTTCGCGCACGGTGGCCTTACCACCTGGGGCGTGAATACGATGAGCCTGTCTGTCCCCGCCGTGCTCGGCGGCTTCGTATTTCGTCTGGCCCTTCGTCGCTGGCCACGGCGGGCATTCGCGATGGGCTTGCTCACCGGTTGGGTCACGGCGACGCTCACGGTGTTCTACGTCGCGGCAATGGTGTACTTCTTCGGCATTGAGTCGCGTTGGGTCGCCGGCACCATCCTGCTGGCCCATCTGCCGGTGATCGCACTCGAAGGATTCATCACCGCCTCGCTCGCCGCCTACATCAGCAAAGTGAAACCCGAATGGCTGCAGACTATTCGCCCTCCGGTGTCACCTCCGTGATCGGCACTTCCCACTGACCGAACCCGACGCTCACCAGCACCGTCTGCTTCTTCAAGTCCACGCGGATGACCTTGCCCGTCGATCCGAATCGCGCAACATGCACGCGGTCCTGCGGCTGCAGCGACCGCCGTGCGGCCATCAGTTCCGCTTCCTGCACCGCCTCGCGGACGAGACTGGTTTTCTGCCGCTCGAGTTCTTCGCGTTCGCGGTCGGCGTGGTGTTGCGCGACGAGTGCCTCAGCCCGGGCTCGCTCCGCGTCCTGGCGAAGCTGCTGCAGGCGTAGCAGTTCGCCACTTTTGCCGCGTCGTCGTTTCAGATACTTTCTCGCTCGCAACAGCACCGACTTCGGCAGCTTGAGCCGCCGCGCGATCACGAGCGCGTTACTCATTCCGAATTGACCAATGTGCAAGCGATGGGTGGGTCGCAGGGTTTCGACGTCGAACTCGACCGCACCATTCTCAGCGTTCTCGTTGTTGAACGCATACGTCTTCAGATCGCCGAGGTGCGTGGTCACGATGGCCCGGCAGCCGATCGTGTCGAGTTCGTCGAGGATCGCCCGACCGAGTGCCGCCCCTTCGACGGGATCAGTTCCCGCACCGGTCTCGTCGAGCAGAATCAGACAGTCTGCACTCGCCGACTTGAAGATGGATGCGATCCGCGTGATGTGCGAACTGAACGTGCTCAGCGACTGCTCCAGACTCTGCTCGTCGCCAATGTCGGCGAGGATGTCTTCAAACACCGGCAGCGTACTTCCCTCCGCGGCCGGGATGTGCATGCCCGCCTGAGCCATCATCGCGAGCAGACCCGTGGTCTTCAGCGTGACGGTCTTTCCACCAGTGTTTGGACCAGTGATGATGAGCAGATTGAACCCGAGCCCCAGACGCATTTCGATGGGCACAACGCTTTTCTTCTCCGGACTCTGGCGAAAGAGATGCTCCAGCAGCGGATGCCGTGCGCTGCGAAGCCAGAGCTTGCGCTCGCCGTTCATCACTGGCGCATACATCTGGTACTCGAGGCTGTAGCGGGCCTTGGCAGTGATGAAGTCGAAGCGAGCGATCACCTCCAGTGAATAGGTCAGCGGCCGGGCCACGCGACCGACCTCGACGCTCAGCCTTCGCAGTACGCGTTTGACTTCGCGATCTTCCTCCGCTTTCAGCGTCATCCGCTCCGCACTCAGACGGGCAATCGACGCTGGCTCCACATAGACGGTCTCACCGGTGCCGCTGACGCGATGGACGACCCCGGCGACCTTGTGGCGGTGATTCACGTTCACCGGCAGCACGTAGTGATCGCCGTTCACAGTGGCATTGGGATAGCTCAGGATGCGGCGGAGTTCGGGATCGCGGAGCAGCCGTCGAACTTCGGCTTTCACTTTCTCTTCAAGCTCGAAGAGCTGCTGTCGCACGGCGGCGAGTTCGCTGCTGGCCATGTCGAGGACGTGCCCGCGGCCGTCGATGCAGCCTGAAATCGTCTTGGCGACGCCGCCGAGGTCTTCAACACCGGCAAGGAGATCGGTGAGTCCGGTGTGTGTCTCGTCGAGTCGGGAGCGATAGCGGTAGATCGTACCGGTACATGTGAGCACGTCAGCGATTTCGAGCAGTTGCTCCGCACTCAGTGCCGTGCCGATGGCTGCACGACGCACGGTGAGCCGCACGTCGCGGAGCCCGCCAAACGACGGTCCCGGACCGCGGGTGAGTTCCTCGACCATTTCAGTCACAAGGGCCAACTCGGTGCGAATGGCAGCAAGATCGCGTTTGGGCTCGAGTGCGTGCGCGAGTTCGCGACCAAGCGAGCTTGCGGCGAAGCTGCCGAGCAACTGGCGGACCTTGTCGAATTCGAGAAGAGCGAGCGTGTGAGCATCCATGATGGGAAGGCAGACAGTGCGGATCGGCCGCCGGTTCGCCGTGAGAGCCTCGTATAACTTCGGAATGGAAGCGAGTCGGGATGTTTTAGTGATCGGCGGCGGCATCATCGGCCTCACCACTGCCGTGGAGTTGGCCGCAGCCGGGCTGAGCGTGGAAGTCTGCGACGCCGCGCTGCCGGGGCAGGCATCGTGGGCCGGTGCCGGGATCATACCGCCCGGCAATCTCGAGCACGCTGTCACGCCGCTCGATCGACTGCGGGCATTCAGTTCGCAACGATTCCAGGAACTGCCCGAAGATGTCAAAAACGACATCGGTTATCGACGCAATGGTGCGGTTATTTTTGAAGAGAGCGATGTCGTCGAGATGTGGCAGCGTGAAGGAATCACAGTACGAGGCGCCACCGTCAGGGAGTGCGATTTTTCTGCTCACTCTCTGACAGTCGTGCCTCGCGATGCGTATTTGCTTCCCGACATGGCGCAAGTCCGCAATCCTCGTTTCCTCAAACACCTGCGACGACATTGTGAGCGTCTGGGCGTGCGGCTCACACAGGCTCACACGACGGTGGAGCAGATTGAAGAAAAGGCACGGTATTGCGTCATCGCGTCGGGTGCCTGGTCCGAGCGACTGCTCGCCGGACTCGGTTGCCCACTCGATATTCATCCAGTCAAAGGGCAGATGCTGCTCTTTCACTCTCAAACCCACATACCGAGCGAAACACTCATCGACGGCAAACGCTACATTGTTCCGCGGGGCGATGGCCATGTGCTGGTCGGCTCCACCGAAGAACCCGGCTTCGAAGTCAGCACCACCGCGGAAGCACTTGCAGGGCTGCACGAATTCGCCGGCACCTACGTCCCGGCACTCCGCGAATTGAAGCCGATGGCAAGCTGGGCTGGCCTTCGCCCCGGCTCGCGCGATGGTCTGCCGTACATCGGCGTCGTTCCCGGACACGACAAAGTCCTCGCTGCCGTGGGGCACTTTCGCTCCGGGATTCAGCTTTCCCTCGGCACGGCGACGATGATCGCGGATCTGATTCTCGAGCGCACGCCGGTGGTCGATCCGACGCCGTTTCGACTTGATCGGCCACTCCATCCGCCGATGCAACTCGCCTTTCGCTCGTGAGTTGGCGATAATAGCCCAATGAATGCCCCATCGTTTCGCGATGCGACCCGGCAGACCGCCGAGGATTTTGAGTGGCTTGAAGCTCACTGCCGAGCCCGGTCCGATCTGGCCCGCCACGCCGGTGAGCTTCGACTCGCTGCAGCCATCACCCGCAATGTGATCAGCCCGGCTCTCGATGGCGTGGAGGCTCCGCCGCTGTTCCTGGCAGTCGTGGGAGGTGCGGGTGCGGGCAAAAGCACGGTCGTGAATTTCCTAGCAGGGAGCGTCGTCGCCGAGGCCAACCCGCAAGCTGGATACACGCGGCACCCGAGTGCCTATCTGAATGACACACTTACTTGGCCGCCGCACCTCGGCTTCATCGGTCCACTCCGTCGGCTCGAAACCGAGGCACCTGACAACCTCGACGAGGACGTCTATCAGGTCCGCAAGCTGCCCGCGATCGAGGCCAACCCGCTCGCGGATTTCATCGTCTGGGACTGCCCGGACATGACCACCTGGGCCTCCACAGAGTACGTTTCACGGTTGATGGAGATCGCCGCTCTGTCGGATGTGATCGTCTATGTTGCCTCTGACGAGCGCTACAACGACGAAGTGCCGACGCAATTCCTGCAACTGCTGATCCGCGGCGGCAAGGCGGTCGTGGTCGTGCTGACCAAGATGAACGACGAGAACGTGGCCGCAATGTCGCAGCACTTCCGCAGGGAAGTCCTTGAGAATGTCTGCCCGCCGGACGTGAGTGCGGCGATCCCGATCGTCGCGATCCCGCAACTGAGCGCTACCGAGCGAAGCAATCCGGACGGCAGCAAACAGCGGGTCGCTCTCCTGAACCAAGTGCTGGTGCTCTGCCCGACCGTCAAGGCATCTCGCGACCGCACGGTGACGAACGCGGTGAAATTCCTCGAGTCGGCCTCGGAGGGGCTGCTCGAAGTGGCACGGAAAGACCTCTCGGAACTGAGCGCGTGGAAGCACGCGGTCGATGCGGGACAGGCTTCATTTGCAAGCCGTTATCGCAATGAATATGTGGCTGGCGAACCGTTCCGCCGCTTTGAGCGCACCCGCGACGAGATCCTGCGGATGCTCGAACTTCCGGGCCGCGGTCGGGCTGTGAGCGCGGCCTTTCAGACGATTCGCTGGCCCTTCCAATGGCTCGTGAAACAGATCGGCCAGTTCATCGCCCGCCCCGATCCGCCGAACCTTCCCGAGCGCACTGTGCTCGCGAGTGCGATGACTGCGTGGCTCGACTCGCTGCAGGCCGAGAGCCTCCGACGCGCGAGCACGCACTTACTCTGGAAGCAACTCACGCAATCGTTCGATTCCGGGTTGAAGACTGAAGCCCAGCAGAAATTCGAGGAGGCCGCAAGCAACTTCGAGCGGCAGGAGTCCGGCGATCTCGAGCAGTCGGCACGGGCCCTCTCCGACGATATGGCGGCGCATCCGACGCGACTCACGCTGTTCCGCGGTGCGAAGATTGCGATCGAAGTCGCTGCAATCATCTCTGTGATCGTGCTCACCTTCTCGCGGGATTATTCAATCTGGAATCTGCTCTGGCTGATCCCGCTGGCGACATACCTCGCACATGGCATCGTTGAACTTGCCGTGCGTGTTTTCGTCGAGCGCGAACGTGGCCGGGCCCGCACG
>JBGSSZ010000098.1:0-7289 GCA_041736785.1 Limnoglobus sp. | reverse complement strand
GAGCGACCGAGCCATCGACGATGTCCTTGCAACCGCGAAGGCACCAGTGTTCGCGTCGCACTCGAACGCGCGAGCGCTGTGCGACAACTCGCGGAACCTCAAGGACGACCACATCCGGCGAATCGCGGCGACGGGCGGCTCGAACGTGGTGGTCGTCGAGGTCCCGCCGGTGCTGCTGACGAGGTTGAGCAGCGCGCCGGTCTTGCCTGCGACGGTGATGACGTACTTGCCGGCGATGAGGTTGTCGAAGCGGTAGAAGCCGCCGTTGGCCGTGGTGGCTTTGCCGACGAGTGCGACGCTGCCGGGGATGAGATTGCCGCTGGCATCGAACGAACTGCTGCCAAAGAGGCTGACGCTGACGCCATCGATACCGACTTCACCGGTGCCGAAGAGGCCGTCGTTGTTGGCGTCGTTGAAGATGCGGTTGCCAAGTGAGTAGCTGCGGTAGAGGCCGAAATCCTGGCTGAGGTTCGAGTTGCCGCCGGGGCCGGGGTTGACAATGATATCGCCGGGCTGACCGAGTGTGACGGTGCGGGTGCGGATGATGAAGCCGGTGTCAAGGCTGCCAGCACCGGGCACGGTGATGCCGTGATCGATGTTGTCGGTGTTCGAGTTGGTGAGGAGTCCGCTCTCGAACGGACCGTTGATGGGGTCGTAGGGAGTGCCGGTGCTGGAGCGATATCCGGCGGGCGACGTGATCTCGACGACGTAGGTGCCGGGGGCGAGGCCGTCGAAGATGTAGAAGCCCGTGCCATCGGTCGTGGTGCTGAAGTCGGGCGTGGCGCTGTCGGGCACGCCGTCGGCGTTGGCGTCGATGAAGAGCCGTACGGGCACGCCGGCGATACCTGCTTCGCCGCCGTCGACGGTGCCGTTGTTGTTCACATCCTCCCAGACAAAATTGCCGAGGCTGACCCCGACAGCGAAGCCGAAGTCGTAGGTGTGGTTGCTGCCGCCGTAGCTGAGAGCGCCGACTTGCGCGACCCCGACCGTGCCGACGAGCTGGCCGTCGGAGTTGCGGGCGTTCTGATTGGTATCGCCGGCGTAGGCCACAGTCTGATCGTTGAACTTGGTGAGGATCAATCCGCCGAGCGCGGGCTGCTGGGCACCGCCGGAGGCATCGGGGATTCGCACTTCGTAGGTCTTACCCGCACTGATCGCTGCCAGGTATTTCTCGTTGGTCGGATTGTTCTTCGCATCGGGGTCGGTGCCGCTGTTGAAGTAGTAGCTACCGTCGGCCGCAGTCACGACGCTGGCGATGGGAGTGAGACCGCCAGGCGCCCAGAGTTCGACTGTGACGCCACCGATGCCCACTTCGCCGGCATCCTGAATGCCGTTGCGGTTGGTGTCGGTGAAAATGCGGTTGCCGATTTCCATTGGCGGCGGCTCGGTCGCGACGGCAATCAGATCGCCCTGACCATTGGCTTTGCCGAACGTCGCCCCGAGCACGCCGCGGCCGAACTGGTCCTGGAAGTAAAGCTGATAGCTCTTGACGAAATTACCGTCCGCGGTGGCGGTGAGCCCTGTGGCGGGGTTGTAGGTCGTCGTGTTGTACCAGCGTGTGCCGCCGGAGCGGACTTCACCGTTGATAGGCTGCGGATCGAAGTTGGCGTTGACGAAGTCGGGGAAGCCAGGGACGTGAACCGAGGCTCCCAGATTGGTTTCGGTGTGGGTGCCGAAGGCGAAGAAGTCGGCACCGATGTATTCGCCGTTGGGGTTGGTGCCGGCCTTGCCCGTGCCGGGGAGATTCGGGTTCGCCGGTGGGCCCTGGCCATCGTTGGGGCCATAGGTGACGGTCCCGACGCCGCCGAGCGTGATCGAGCCGGAGAAGCCAGTCGCTGGATTGGCCGCGACGGGGCTGGAGCCATTGCGCTCGAGCGTCCAGCCGCTGCTGCCGCCGATGGTGTTGGCAAACGCCACGAGCGTATCGCCCGAAGTGATCCCTTCGTAAAAGAAGCCGCTGTTGGGATCGTTCGGGATGCTGTTGCCCGACTGATCGCCGGCACGGTCACGGATGTTGATGACAATGTTGTTGTTGTTGTCGAAGCTCAGGCCGCTGAGCATGGGCTGAGGATATTTCTGCGAGAACGGGGAGTTGATACTGAGTCCGTCGCCGCCGCCGGTGGGCTGGCTGATGAACACGGGGCTCCAAGTGTGGAATTCGTCCTGTCCGCCGTAGCTGGTGCCGCGTTCGTAGTTGAGCCGGAAACCGTTGGTGCTGCCGTTAAAGGTGGTGCCGTCGTTGGCGAGTGATTCCGTGGAGTAGGTCGCAGTCGCAGCGTCGAAGCTGTAGACGTAGCCGCGAAGCGCCGTTTCCGCCCCACCCTCCGCGGAGTTGACCAGACCCACATAGACCAGGCCATTGTGGAACTCAACGGCGAACGGACGCACCGTGTTCTGATCCACGACGCCATCGACGGTCGGAAGATCGAAGGCGCGGATGCCCGCAGTGTTGGCGGAGCCGTCGGCATTGACGGGGATCTCATAGAGTCGGCGGTCGCCGAGATTCATCACATAGACAAACTGGCCATCGTCGCTGACAGCGAGCCCGCCGAGACCGGTCTTGCCAATCGCATCCCAGCCGATGTTGATGTCCGCGGCACTGGCGCCGATCGCGGCATCCTTCTCCCAATCCCAGACGGCATCGACCGCATTGCGACCCGCGGCCCATGCATCGTAAGCTGCCGGCACGGTGTCGATCGTGATCGTGCCGCCGTTGTACTGGGCGGTGAGACCATCGAGGTTGATCCACGCTGTCGCCGTGGTGACGGGTGTGACGATACCGCCCACGGAGGTCGGGACGTTCATCATGTAGATGAAGCCGGGTCCGCCATTGGTCGGGTTCGCAGCGGTGTTCGGAGCCCAGCCGCTGTGGCGCTTGGTGAACGACGACGCGTAGATCGCCTGCTGCTGGCGATTGAATCCGACACCCCAAGTCGTGCCAACGTTGTCTGCCCGCACGGCGAGGTCGTGCGTCGTCGGGTTGTTGGCCTGTCCGCTGTTGGCGAGGATGTCAGCGTTGCCCGAGTTGTAGGGGAAGCTGAGAATCGTGGGCGTGGCGAGGTTCTGCGGGCCGTACGCGTAGCGGGGCGTGACCAGCAGCGGGTTGTTGCTGAAGTAGTCGGTGCCGCGGGTGATGCCGAAGTCGGCCGTGGTGGTGCCATCGACGAGGAACTGCGTGGCCGTCCCGTTGTTGGCGCCGTGCGGGCCAGGGGTGTAGCCCGCGGGCAGCCCGGTGAACTCGACGCGGTAGGTCTGACCGGCGACCGTGGAATTGTTGATCCAGGAACCGTTGATGCCGGTGGTCGCCGTCGCACCGACCTGAGCCCCGGTGCTATCGAAGACGCGGACTTCGAGCCCGGCAATGCCCACGTCAATTGCGGCACTCACCGAGCCGGGAGTGCTGGGAGAACTACCCCCGGTGTTGGCCGTCGTTGTGGTGAGGTCGCGGGCGCCGTTGGCGTTGAAGTCGATGAACGCCGTGCCGCTGATCGACGGCATGGCACGATCTTCGAGTCGGGTGCTTTCGAGGCAGAGCTTGGTTGGCTTCACGGTGGCTCGACGCATGATCTTGCGGGCCTGGCGGGCGAAGAACGGGGCAGGCATCGTTGCATCCTCGGAAGAGTGCGTGGTGAATATTTGTCGTAAACGAAGCGTGCAGCTTCGGATACAGTTATCGCGTCAGCCGGAAAATCGCTTAATCAGCATAATGCGCGGCGCTGAATTTTCAGCGCGTAGCTTGCCAGAGTTCGCCAAATTGCCAGCCGTATGTCGGCATAATCGACACGCGCACAAGCGTTGGACTCTGAAAGCGCAGCCACTCCGGCCCGCGCATCCATGTGCGGTGTGTCGGTCCTATCGATCCCCGACACGTCAAACTCCACGCGAAGTGCCCGTTCCTACGGACACAGCCTCACAGTGGGTCGTTCACGTCGGCAGAATCAGTACGAACGGAAGACGGTCGCGAACCGTCAAGAGTTTCGCAAATGCATCCACGCGCGGTATCATGCAGCTTTCCCAATCAGGAGGTTTGCTGATGTTCGCGTTGAAATCCCAGTTGCTGACCGTGGTCGCATTTGCGGTTTTTGCCGGTTCTGCCGTGGCTGCCGATAAACCACCCGCCGTGGGCGACGAAGCCAAAGACTTTGAGCTCGCCTCGCTCGCAGGTGACAAAGTCAAGCTGTCCAAGCTCACCGCCGACGGCCCGGTCGTGCTCGTGGTCCTTCGCGGTTTCCCCGGCTATCAGTGCCCGATCTGCTCCAAGCAGTTCGGCGAACTCGTCGGCAAGGCGGACGCATTCAAGGAAGCCAAAGTCGAGGTCGTCTTCATTTACCCCGGGCCGTCGGCCAATCTGCAGGAGCGGGCCGGGGAATTCGTGAAGGGCAAGGACTACCCCAACCACTTCCGCATTCTGCTCGACCCCGACTACAAGTTCACCAACGTCTACAACCTGCGCTGGGACGCCAAAGACGAGACGGCCTACCCTGCGACGTTTGTCATTGACCGTGAGCGCAAAGTGAAGTTTGCAAAAGTGAGCAAGACCCACGCTGACCGTACGAAAGCGACCGATGTTCTCGAATCGCTGAAGAAATAGACAGACTTCCGGACCCGAGTTGAAAGATGTGCGGAGCGGTCTGTTTCACAGGAACTGTAGATCTGAATACCGGGCTCGTGATGCTCGCGGCTCGGTCGACGACCTAACCCGGATATTTCACATGGTTTGAGCGAACGACAATATCGCGACGGCTCAAGTGTTGGTACAAGAGGAGGTTGCAACGCCAAGCCTCGTCACAATCCAGGAACCGTCGCGATGACAGAGTGTATCACGAATCCACCGCCGCGAAGCGGACAGACAACTCGGCCTCATCGATGCACTCAACGCGGTCATTCCCAATCCGCGGAACCCGAAGTCGATCGTTCACCCGCAACGCAGCCTGCTGGCCCAGCGGATCTTCGCATTGGCGACCGGCAGCGAAGACCTCAACGACCACCAGCACCTCCGCGGCGATCCGCTCTGGCAACTCGCCACCGGCATCCGGAAGTGAACGGCGACTCCACGATTGCCTCTCGGCGAGGTCATGACGATGACAGGACACAGTCGGGTCTGATTCAGCCCGCTCTCAATGTGTCTTCAACGAATCGATCAGCTCGATGGCACTCTTCGCGGTCGCGGCTTTGAACGAGCCTGGCGTGCCTTTGTCCAGAGAGTGGGCCCATGCCGCTGCCGCCAGCCGCGTGGCGTTCTCGGACACGTCGAACTCAACAAGGGGCTTGGCGGTCGTCCAGAAAAAATCCCGACCGAACAGGGTCACGCCCGGAGTCAGCAACTCGACTTCCTGACCGTAGGGGCAGCCGACCATAACCCCCATCCGCGGCTTCATCGCGGCCTCCTCGTCCTTGATCGTGGACTTCGCCATGACGATGTTCTGCCACGGCTTGGCGGGGATGTCAATCTGCAGGGAGGACGGGTCGAATGCGATCCAGCGGTCGCGCTCGGCGAATTCGGCAACGCGGTGCATCTCCAGACGCTGGGCGGTCACAGGAACCACCGCAACCGAACGGCAGGCAATCCCCTTCGATCGCATCAGGGCCGAGGCGATGTTGGCGTTCGCGGTGCAGATGCTGTTGTCGCCGCTCTTGAGAATGCCCGCGGCGTCGAGCGAGCGCGGCCGTGCGGCCCGCTTCATACCTTGAATGTGCTTCTGGATCGTCGCGGCGTAGTCTTTGGCTTGGCCCGATTCGGGAAAAATCGCCACAGCGAGCTTCTTCACTTCGGCCGCCTCGGACTGTACGCAGGGCGTCGCCGTGCGATAGGGCTTGGCCGCCGTGCGGTTCGGGGTGACAGCGTGACCCGAAAGCAAAACGACCGCCGACCACGCGATTCCCACCTCCTGCTTTTTGCCCGCCAAGCGTACCTCGACCGCCACAGTGCCGTCATCGTTCTTCCGCAGGCGGTACTCGGTGACGGCATCCGCCGGCGTGCCGCTGATCGCATAGCAGATCGGCACCTGACCGTCAGTCAACTGTGGCATCGGCAGCAGGACCATCTGCGGAGTGCTGGACGTCACCCTGACGTGAAGTTCCCCCATTGCCCCCGCCAGCCCGCACTGCTTCATCGCCTTGTCGGGTGCGGCTGCGATGACCTTCGCCAGCTTGATCTGCTCTGCCGCAAGTCCCTCGCGCTGTAGCACTACGCCCGATGCGACGTCCTTCGATGGTTTGTCATCCCGAGCGTACCCATGAGACGCGCCAATGGCCATGCCAGCAGCGGCTAATACTGTAGCGAACTTGACGTTTTGCATGGCATCGTTCCTCATTCGATCAGTCGCAGGACCACGCCGACGTTGATCGTGGGGTCGAAGCGGTTCAGGCGGATCCGCGCTGCGATCACGCCCTCCTCAGAATCCACCAGACTTCCTTCAACATTCCCGGCTTGAAAGTATTCCTTCGTCGCGGGGACAATGGCTGCCGCGTTGGCAGTGGTCGCTTCGGTCTGGACGCCCACGCCGGGGCGATAGGTGACCCAGACCTGCCCGCGGCCGCTGGTGATGTAAGTCTCAAGCTGTCCGCCGATCAGGCGATCAAGAATGTTCTCGGACTGTGCCACGGCGTCGGTCTCGATCTGCACCAGCCCGAAGACGGTGCCGGTGGCTTCGTCGTAGACGGGCACAGCCGCAAGGATACGAGGCCGAACGCTGGTCTGACCGGCGATTGGTTCGGAGAGCGCAAGCCGCACTTCGCCGGGGTTCAGCCCGCGAATCATCGTGTAGAACTCATCGTTTTTCCGCTCGGCAAGGCGTGCTTTGGGTATGCGACGGATCATCGTCGGGTCGCTGGTGTGCCGCTCCATGCGCACGATCTCCGTGCTGGTGCCTTCCGCCAGACTGACATACGCGACAGCCAGGTATTCGTTGTTGGCCCGCAGGAGCCCGTCGTAGATCTGCTCCAGCCGCGTGCGCCAGATCTCCTCGCCTTCGACTTTGGAATCGGCATCAGCCGCCCGTGCGAGGATGATCCCGCTGATCGGCGGCACGCGGGCCATGAAGCGTGCGTTCTTGGCGAGGTTCTCGAAGTTCGAGGCGAACTGCACCTCGATCTCGCGGGCCTTGCCCTGCATCGCTTCAAATCGCGACTGCCGGGCGGCGAGATGATTCTTGTACGACGACGCCGCGACCAGCACACCGGCGACCAGCGACACGATCAGGAATGTGGCCAGGGCCTGCGAGGTGCGACGGTGCTGTTGGATCCAGCGACCCGCACGCTGGGCCCGCGTCTCGCGATACGCCCGCACC
>JBGSSZ010000215.1:0-4516 GCA_041736785.1 Limnoglobus sp. | reverse complement strand
TGGCGCAAGAAGCAGGACCGCGGTCAGAGTCCGGCCATGACACTCAGCAACTACCGTGCGCTTTACGAAGCGGGCGAACTCAGCCAGGAGGAATACGAGCGGATCCGTCTGAAAATGGCCGGAGCGATCAAGTCGGAGATGGGCGTGGACGCATCGCCGCCTGTCCCGCCGCCCGCGCCACCGAAGTCGGAGTGAAAAGATTCTGCCGCGCGGACATTCATGCCGGGCGTACAATCCGCACGGCTGGCACCTGAGGCGCGGCGAGTTCCGATAAACTCGCACAACCAACAGCCACACTCAAGTTCTTGCGGGTAGAGTTGCTCCACTCGCCGACGACGGCAACTCCCGCAATCCGCAAGAATTCATTCAATCGGGGATCATCGAATGGCAGACCGCACGAGCCGACCGAGCACCTCCAACCGCAATCGCAACGCGTACTGCTCCTTCTGCCGGCGCAGCCACCGCGATGTCGGGCCGCTCGTCGAAGGCCCCGCCGATGTCTACATCTGCGGCGAATGCATCGAACTCTGCCAGAGCATCATCGATCAGGAAAAGAAGCGCCGCGGCCCCGGCGGCAAGGTCGCCAAAACCAATGCCCCCCATCCCCGCATCATCAAAGAGAAGCTCGATCAGTACGTCATCGGTCAGCAGCGAGCCAAGAAAGTCCTGAGTGTCGCAGTCCACAACCACTACAAGCGACTCGCCCACGGCGACCTCGGCCGCAGCGATGTCGAAATCGAAAAGAGCAACATCCTGCTCGTCGGCCCGACCGGCAGCGGCAAGACGCTCCTCGCCCGCACACTCGCCAAAGTTCTTGATGTCCCCTTCGCCATCGGTGACGCCACCACGCTCACCGAAGCCGGCTACGTCGGCGAGGATGTCGAAAATCTCCTGCTCAAGTTGCTACACGCCGCCGACTTCGACGTCGAAGCCGCGCAGCGAGGCATCATCTACATCGACGAAATCGACAAGATCTCCAAGACCGGCAACAACGTCAGCATCACCCGCGATGTCAGTGGCGAAGGCGTCCAGCAGTCGCTCCTCAAGATGCTCGAAGGGACCGTCAGCAATGTGCCGCCGCAGGGGGGCCGCAAGCATCCCGAGCAGCAATACATCCAGCTCGACACGAGCAACATTCTCTTCATCTGCGGCGGCACCTTCGCCGGGCTGACGAACGTGATCAGCCGTCGTGTGGGGAAGAAGACGCTTGGCTTCGGCAGCCAGGGCGAAACCAAGCTCAGCGAGAGTGAACTGCTCAATCAGGTGGTCAGCGACGATCTGATTCAGTTCGGCCTGATCCCCGAGTTTGTGGGCCGCCTGCCCGTGCTGGCACCACTCGATCCGCTGGACGAGGATGCACTCGTTCGGATTCTCAAGGAGCCGAAGAACGCGCTCGTGAAGCAGTATCAGAAGCTCTTCGAGATGGAGGGTGCCGAGGTGGAGTTCGAGGAGGGGGCCTTGAAGGAGATTGCGAAAATGGCCAAAGCCCGCGACACCGGTGCCCGCGGCCTACGCTCGATCGTCGAGGACATCATGATGGATGTCATGTACGAGCTACCCGAACGCGAGGACAAGAGCAAGCACGTCGTGACGGTCGACATTGTGAAGGGAATGCGGAATCTGTTTCCCAAAGATCTCAAGAAGAGTGCATAAGTATCCGCAACGAGCCGGAAGCGTAAGCGACGGGCATAGTGCATTTGAAAACACTGTACCCGTCGCTTACGCTTCCGGCTCGTTGCGTCGTTTCAACCACGTGTTCGAGAACACTGTACCCGTCGCTTACGCGTCCGGCTCGTTGCGTCGTTTCAACAACTGCTTTCCCAGCACCGGATCACGATCCGTGAATGGCCCGGCGTTGCCGTCTCTCAGCAGCAGCCGTGCGTACATTTCAAACTTCGCATCCAAATCGTCGACGTGATGCAGGATCAGTGCCTCCGGGATCATCGGCAGCCGCGGGGAGCCCCATTCGGGCAATTCCAGATGCACCAGAAGCAGATGATCGAGCAGCATCAGCAGTTCGGGATTCACCTCCAGGTCGCGGGCCGCTGCGCGGATCAGATCGCGGCCGAGCGTCACATGCCCCAGCAGACGGCCTTCCACCGTTGCCTCCGCCGGCTGTAGCAGGGAAGGAATCAGTTCCTTCACGCGGCCGATGTCGTGCAGAAGTGCGGCGGTCAGGACCAGATCGCGATTGAAGATCAGATCGGGGTAGCGCTCGCGGTACTGATCCGCGAGCCAGAGCGAGTTGGTGGCGACGGCGAGGGTGTGTTCGAGCCAGCCGCCGGGAAAGGGGTAAAACTGCCGCGAGGTGGCTGGCAGAGGCTTCAAGGCATCGGCATGTTCGTCGAGCAGTTTCAGCGTCAGCACTTTCAGCCCGTCGTCGCTCAGTTCCGACTCCGCCAGTTCGCGGATCGCAGTGAACGCATCATCGGGCGAGAGTCGCGACCGCACGTAGAAATCGTCGAGGTTCAGCCCGTCGGCTTCGTCCTCGACCGACGCCTCACGGATCTGCACAATCGTGATGACCGGGCCGTAACGATCCTTCTCGGAGTAGACGCATCGAATCTTGTAGATCGTGCCCGGGATCCAGCCGTCTTCGCAGTCGCTGAAAAGTTCATTGTTGCTCCAAATCGCCGCTTCCGCGCTGCGTCTGGCATCGCGGAACCGGCACTTGAAGAACTTGTTGCCGTCGCGGGTGGTCTGAAGTGTTTTCTCGGTCAGCAGGGCGAAGCAGTCCGCTGCCGGGCTGTTCGGCTTCATCTCATGCAGCTTCAGGATCGGCGGCTTACGCGGCATCTGGGCATTGTAGTCAGCGTTGCACGTCGAAGAGGAACGGCGGATGATTCCAGTCCCACAGGCGCTCGGGGTGAACATCGAGGTCGTTGGGGATGGAGTTCCACGCCATGGCGGAGCCGTGCGAGCCGGGGAGGTGGAGGAGCATGCCGAGCACGACGAAACCGCCGACGATCCAGCGGCCCCACCGAATTGCGAGCAGCTTGTCAAGCGGTGCGAGTGCCAGGAGCGCCAACAGCGGCACAATTTCTGTGAGCAGTCGCGAGCCGTAGCAGTGGCCGCCCCACCACATCGGCCACGACGCCGCGAGAAGCACATGCAGCGTGATCGCTGCCGTGAGCAGGGGCCACCAGACGTGCAGCGTTGATCGCCGTACGAGGAGCAAAGCGAGCAGCCAGGGTTGATAGACAAAGAGTCCGCGAGCGGGGCTGACGAGCACGCCGGCGAGATTTGCAGCGGGTTGCCAGGGCTCATTCAGAAAGCTCATCGACGGACCGAATGGCGATCCGTAGAGGCTCTGATACAGCACCGCCCACGGCACATAGCAGACGAGTGCGGTGAGAGTCAGTGTCAGCCCACGGCGCGGATCGCGCCACAGCAGCCAAAGCCCGAACGGGACGAGGAAAGTGACTGCCGACGGTCGACAGGCAAGCATCATCGCACAGGCGATGGCCTGGAGCCAGCGCGGGCGACCGTGTACTTCGCAGAGCAGCACGACCAGCATCCAGAAGGCGACCCCGCTCTGCTGCCAGAGTGCCATGCCGCTGGTGCTGGCGAGGGGCGATGCCGTCGCGAGCAGGAGCGTGGTGATGTACGCCGTCAACGGGCGGGTGAACTGCGTGGCCAGCAGAAAAAACAGTGCCAGCGTCAGGCTGGTGACCAGGCTCGCGGTGATGCGCTCGAGCCGGGCCAGTCGTGTGGCGTCGGTGACATCGACGCCGAAAAGATCCGCAATGGCGACCACCGGCAGGGCAAATAGTTCCATGCCCGCGGGGTAGCGGGAGTAGAGCCCGTTGCGCGTCGGCACGGTCTGCAGGAAGTATGGCTTCGCGTTGAAGGTGTAATGCCCCCAGCGGTCGGGAGTGTTCCACGTGCTGAGATCGCGGCTGCCGTGGTGGAGCATCTGCACCGCGGTCGGGAAGAGCGGCTGAGTGTCGCCGGTGGCGATCGTGGGGTTCGCGTGAATCTGAAAAACGTAGGCTGGCAGGGCGATCGCGAAGATGGCAATCGACAGCGGCGACCGGCGAGTCAGTTGGACCTTCATCGCGTCTGGCATCGACAGCACCGCGCACGCCGTGCAGGCGACGACGGTGATGAAATGCACGATCACATGAGTCGCGTACCAGTTGCCCCATTCGCGGAGCGCCATCTCCATTGTCAGTGCGAAGGCGAGCAGCAAGGTCCGGGCACTGACGATCCGTGCTTCCGTCACGATGGTGGCGATGAGCAGCAGTGCGAGCCCCGCGGTGCTGACGAGCGAGACGAGGCTGCCGACCGCGAGCACGACCGCCAGCAGAAAGAGCGGCCAGTCGCGCGGGAGTACTCCGCGGATCCGGGACGAGTTTTGCACAGCCACGCGCATCGCAGAAAAATAATTCGGCACCAGCAGGCGTGTCAAACCCAGTTGCGGCGAGTCGCTCGCCTTGACACCTGTTGCGGTGCCGCCGTACAAGCGGGGTGATGCTGTCCCTCCTTCGGCTCCCTTCGCTTCGACCCGCCGCGG
>JBGSSZ010000609.1:0-7842 GCA_041736785.1 Limnoglobus sp. | reverse complement strand
TCGCGATGGGCCGCACCCTCGATCCCCCCGCCGGTGGCTACGATTTTCCACCGGCCTACGGCTTCGGGCTCGTCATGCTCGCCCTCGGCTGCGCCCTGAACTTCCTCGGCATCTGGAAGCTGCGGGCCTGGAACCCCAGCGGAGAGCCGATCATCCAGCGCGAAGGGGTCAGTGCAGATCCTGAGGCGAATCTGAATCCCGAGGAGTTGCGAGCGTTCCGGGCCAAGGCCCACGCCGCACCGGGGCAGATTCGCAGCGTCGGCGAAAACCCGATCCTCTGGCGCGAAGTCGGCACGCTCGCCTATGGCCGCCGCCCGTTGCTCGTGAAACTCTCCTATGCGATTGTGCTGGCCGCGATTCTCAGCTTCGCGGTGAATGAGCTATGGCAGCCCGGCGGTCACGCCGCGTTCAGTGCCGCGTACGGGCTCGTCCCTGTCACAGTGCTCAGCCTGCTGCTGGTCGCGGCGCAAGCGGTCACGAGTATCACCAGCGAGCGCGACGGCGGGATGCTCGACGTGCTGCTGGTCACCGATATCTCGCCGCGTGAGTTTATCTTCGGCAAGCTGATCGGCGCCGCGGCGAACACCTGGCAGTTCCTGCTGCCGCCGTTCCTGCTGGCCGCTTTCTACGCGGTCGAAGGGGCACTCACAAAAACGCCGCCCAACGCACCCGCTGGCGAACGCTTTATCGACAACTTCTTGCCCCTGCTCGCGGTCTGGTCCTCGCTCGCGGTGCTCTTCGCCTTTGCGCTCGCGCTCGGCCTGCACGTGGCGCTCAGGCTCATCAACAGCCGCATGGCCATCGCCAACACGCTCGGCACGATTTTCTTCCTCTGCATCGGCACGCTGATCTGCATCTATCTCATCGTGATCAACGGTGGCAGCTTCGCCAATCAGTGGATCAGCTTCGTCGCATTCCTCGTGCTCGGAATCGGCGGTCTGATGTGGGTGCTCAACGGCGACCGCCCGTCACCCGCACTCAGCCTGGCGTCCACGGTCTGCCCACTGGCGATGTTCTACACCATCACAAGCGTGCTGATCGCCAAGCCGGGTACGGATGAGTCCGCCGATCCGCTGATCCCCGCGACGGTGCTGCTGCTGGCGTTTGGTTTCACGGTCTACGCGATGATCTATCCGCTGGTGACCGAGTTCGACGTCGCCCTCGGCCGCACGACCGCGGCGTACGAGGAGTGACGCGGGTCGTTCAATTGTCGCGCGGCTTGGTGCCGGCGAACTTCAAATCCGCGATCAGCTTCTGAAATTCGGGCGTGAGGTTCGCGAGACCGAGATCCGGATCGCCGGTGAGGAGCGAGGCGTCCTTAAACCCGGCTTTGATCGCTTCGCGGACTTGCTGTACAGCGTGCCCGAGATACTTGAGTGCGAGTGCTTCCAACTCCTGGGCGGGAACGAACGTCGCTGTGCGGACCTGCATCGCGGCACGGCCGTAAAGACAGGCGGCATGGTAGTGGCTCTGGCCATTCGGCAGATCAAGAGCCGCGACTTGCTGAGCGATCGCATCGATCTCATCATAGTTCTCCGCCGCTTCCATCCAGTCGGCCATCGCCATCGTGTAGCGTTTGAGCAGATTCGCGGGAACGGCCAGCACGCTGGGCCATGCCGCAGTCAGATCGGCGCGAGCCGCAGTCTTGTCCTTGATGCGGGCCACGGCGCGGTTGATATACGCTTCCGCATGGTATGCCAGCACTTCGGGGTCCTGCGGATATTTCTTGACGATCACATCCGCCACGCTGACGGCGGCATCCGCGGCCGGGAGCACACCCTCGATCGCCGACTTGCTCGTGCCAGTGCGGAGAATCTGCGTCTCGGCGTTCAGTGCTTGAAGCAACTTGGTCTCGGTCAGAGCATTGTTCGGCTCCTTGGCGTTGAGCTCTTCGAGGATCTTGATGGCGAGCCGCACCGACGCCGCGGCTTCAAACGGCAGCTTGTGAAACTGGCACTGGCGGGCGAGGTTGATGTTCGCCTCCGCCTGCGACTTGCGGAACTTCGTGTCGCCGGGGTTGAGCGTGACGAGCATACTCCAGGTCTGCACCGCATTGCGGGCGTGTTTGAGCGCCAGCGAGTCCTTAGCATCGACATTCGCGCTGGCACCTGCTGGCGGCGAGTGGAACACGGCCAGCACGGAATCGATGTCCGCCAGCACCGCAAGATAGAGCGCGGTCGTCGGGTTGGCATCGACCAGCGTTTGTTGAATGGCTCGTGCACTGGTCGCCGCCTTTAGACCATCGTCGCGACGGCCGAGTGCGAAATCAACTGTTGCCTTTTGACGGAGGCTCTGAGCCAGGCGGAACTGATACTCGCTGTTCTGTGGGAACTCGGTCGCCAACTGCTGGCGGAGCGTGAGCGACTGGCTGATCGCGGCGTCGGCTTCAGGCCAACGACGCAGCGCGATCCTGACCACTCCCAGCCGATCGCGGGCTTGAGCAAGGTAGTAGCGATTCTCAGAAGTGGGCTCGGCGGCGGCGAGCTCGGTGAAGATCTTCCCGGCTTCGACCAGTCGCGGCTCAGCGACTGCGAACTTCGACTGCTGAGCCTCCATAATTCCCCGATAGAGTGCGGTCAGACCGCGGAGCTTTTCAGCATCGGGTCGCCCGGCGAACTGCGGATCGCTCAGCAGTCGCGACGCCTCTTCGTAGTCTTCCTCCGCTTTCGCATAGCGATCGACGCGGGCCTCGAGCCGGGCGATGCGATAGTGGGCACTGGCGATGAAGAGCAGGCTTTCCGGAGAGTCGGGCTCCTCGCTGGTGAAGCCGCGGAACTTGTCGATGAGGCTGTCCAGATATTTGGACTGCTGCGCGGTGAGCTTGGAGCTTCCGACGAGCAGATCGCCGACGGCGTCGTCGGTGACCGTCATGAGCGCGTCGCGCACTTTGCCACGGCTGCGGAGTGCGTCGTTCTTGGCGATTTCGGTCCGCCGTTGCTCGGCTTGCACGGCGATGAGGCCGATCACCAGCGCGAGCACGCCCGTCGCCAGCACGACGCCGGCAGCGATGACCCCCGTGCGGTGCCGCTTGGCCCAGCGGGTCGCCCGCACCAGGAACGGCTCCGCGTAGCAACTCACCGGCTCGTCCGCCATCCAGCGCTCGACATCGTTGGCCAGGGCCAGGGCATCGGGATAGCGGTCCTTGATGTCGAACGCCATTGCCTTTCGCACGATCGCATCGAGCGGCGACGGCACAGACCCCTTCACGAGCTTGACCGGTTTGTAGTCCCCCTTCTGCACGCGGGTGATGACTTCGTACGACGGCCCGCTGAAAGGCGGCGAGCCGCTGAGCAGGGAGTAGAGCATGGCACCGAGGCTGTAGACATCGCTGGCGACACCGGTGACATCCCACTTCCCGGCAGCCTGCTCGGGCGACATATAGGCGGGCGTGCCCATCGTCTGACCCATGAAGGTGAAGCCTTCTTTGGTCTCGTCGTATTCGCCGTATTTTCCAGTCGCCCCTGGGAAGCTGTCGGCGGACGGTTCGGGCGTCACCGCGACTGCTGGACCATCGCCGCCAGTGGGAGTTGCAGCCCCGTCGGCCATGTCTTTCGCGAGCCCCCAGTCGACGACGAGCGTTTCACCGTAGGCACCGAGCATGACGTTGGCAGGCTTGATGTCGCGGTGGAGGATGCCCTTGCTGTGGGCGTAGCCGATGGTGTTGCAGACGTCGACGAATCGGCCGAGGAGTTGCCGCAGGGCGAGGGCATGGTCCTCCGGTGCCATGCCAGCGGACTCGGCTTCGTGGAACTCGTCGATGGCGTCCTGGAAACTGCGGCCGGTGATGAACCGCATGGCGTAGTACGGGCGTCCGTCGTCGTAGGAGCCGAGTCCGTAGACCGGCACGACGCCGGGGTGCTCAAGTCGGCCCGTCACGCGGGCTTCGAGCAGGAAGCGGTGCAGGGTGGCGTCGTCGAGGCGGAATCGCGGCTGGATCTCTTTCAGTGCCACTTCGCGATCGAGTTCGGTGTCGCTGGCGACGGAGACCTGCCCCATGCCGCCTTTGGCGAGCGGGCGGAGGATGCCGTAGCGGCCTGCCATGCTGCCGATGTCGGGGCTGGAGCCGCCGAGCGCGGAGTGACTGCCGGAGCGGATGCCGGTTGCGGGCTTGTAGTTCGCCGGGGCGGCAAGTGTGCCCGTCGGGTTCTCCGCCATCCCATGCTCGACCGTCTCCGGCGACGCCTGCGGCTGCGTCTCGTCCCGTGTCTCCTGCGGCATCGTCTCCTGCGGCACCGCCTGCGGGATCGTCTGTTGCGGGATATTGTGGGGTTGCGTGGGTTCGCTCATATTTTGATTCTAGACGACATTGCAGCCCGTTGCAGTTTCAAGTTAACATCCCGGGCGATTCAGGGATGAGCCATGACCGACGATTTGGCAATTGCACAGCGGCGGATCGATCAACTCGAAGCGGCACTCCTGCGCCGCACCGAAATGCTCGAGCAAAAACAGTCCGAACTTCTCGGCATCAAAGCCTCGAAAGCGTTTCGTATTGCCAGCACGGCGCAGAAGGTGGCCGACCGCCTGTTGCCACTGCACTCGAAGCGTCGGACGATGGTGAAAAGCACCGCCAAAACCCTGCTGGCACTCCCGGCTGCCGCGTGGAAACGGAAGCGGGCCGCGAACGGGCCGCCGACCAGCGAACGCTACGCCAGTGAATGCACGCCGCCCGAGGAATACGCCCGTTGGATCGCCAAGCGGGAGCCCACGGCGAAGGAGCTCCTGCTGCAGCGCAACCACAAGTTCGCCCGCACGCCGGTGATCAGCATCGTGGTGCCCGTCTACAATCCGCCGATTGAGTTTCTGCAAGCCCTGATCGCCTCGGTGCGGGAGCAGACCTATTCGCGCTGGCAGCTTTGCCTCGCCGACGCCAGCACGAACGTGGACGTGATTCAGTATTTGGCGACGCTCGCGGACGACCGCATTCTCGTGAAGCGTCTCGAGAGCAACGGCGGCATCGTGGGTAATTCGAATGCCGCACTCGCATTCGCCAGCGGTGACTTCATCGCGCTCCTCGATCACGACGACACGCTCGCCCCCTTCGCACTGCACGAGATTGTCGCAGCCGTGAACCGTCAGCCGGAGGCGGAGTTTTTCTACAGCGACGAGGACAAGCTCGACTTCCAGGGTTTCCGCGTCGAGCCGATGTTCAAGCCCGACTGGAGCCCCGAGACGCTACGGGCGAGGAACTACATCTGTCACCTCGTCTGCGTGAAGAAGAGTCTGGTGGCGGAAGTCGGCGGCTTCCGCAGCGGCTTCGACGGCGCACAGGATCATGATTTTGTGTTGCGGTGTACGGAGCAGGCACGCCAAATCGTGCACATCCCCGCCGTGCTCTATCACTGGCGGATGCATGCACAATCTACGGCGGCGTTCAAGGGCAGCAAGAACTACGCCTACGACGCCGGCAAGCGGGCCGTGCTCGACCACCTGACGCGGCTCGGCATCGACGCCGCAGTCCACGACGGGCCCATCCTCGGCACCTATCAGGTCATCTACCACCTCCGCACTCAGCCGCTCGTCAGCGTGATCGTGCCCACCAAGGACCATCCCGAGATGCTCGCCCGCTGCGTCGAGAGCCTGGCGAAATCGAGCTACGCCAACTACGAACTGCTGATCGTCGAAAACGGCAGCGAGCGACCTGAGACGTTTGCTTATTACCGCGATCTGGAGTCCCAGCCGCACGTGCGGATTCTCAAGTGGACGAAGCCGTTCAACTATGCCGCAGTCAACAATTTCGCCGCCCGCGAGGCCCGGGGCGACCTGCTCCTCTTCCTGAACAACGATATCGATGCGATCAACCCCGACTGGCTCGAAGCGATGGTCAAACAGGGGATCCAGCCCGGCGTGGGTGCGGTGGGTGCCAAGCTCTACTATGCGGACGACACCGTGCAGCACGCCGGGATCGTCGTGGGCATGGGCGGCGTGGCGGGGCACGCGCATCTGAATTATCCCCGTGCCGCGGCCGGGCACACGCAGCGATTGCTGGTGGTGCAGAATGTCGCCGCAGTCACGGGGGCCTGCCTGCTTTGCCCGCGGCGGGTCTTCGACTCCATCGGCGGGTTCGACGAAGGCTTCGTGCTCGCGTTCAACGATGTCGATCTCTGCCTGCAGATCCTTCAAGCCGGCTATCGCATCGTCTGGACGCCGGAAGCGGAGCTTTATCACTTGGAGTCCAAGACCCGCGGCTATGAAGACACCGTGGAAAAGCAGCAGCGGTTCAAGCGGGAATACGATCTCTTTCATCTGAAGTGGGGCCAGTTCCTCGCGGCGGGCGATCCGTACTACAGCCCGCATTATCGGCTCGACCGGTCCGATTACGCCTTGCGGGCGGCTTGAATCACTTCACACAGAGCGGTGCCCGGATTGAGTTCGTGCGATCCGGGCAAACTCTTTCCGACTCGGTCTCGTCGGATCATTACACCGGCAATGACGGCTGAACCGGGTATAACTGGGCTGCGTACGATTGTTGCGGCCCGGCTGACCGAGATTCGCACAGTTCGTTCCCGATGGCGTCCGATGCCAACGGGTAACGGAGCACGGCAGCCCCCGAGCGCGTCGCCGCACACAGAACCAATCAGGAGTAGCCCGAGATGTTCGGAATCAAGCGAGCCCCGAAAAAGAGCTTCGGGTTGAAGCTGGAAGCGCTCGACGCCCGCGATGTGCCGGCCGTCATCGCTGCCCAGGACAGTTACCAGGTGCAGGCCGGCTCGGTGATTACCGTCGCCGCCATCCCGGATGGCGTGCTGGCCAACGACTTCAGCAACTCCAATCCGAATGCCATCCTCGCCGCCAGCATCACGCAGGGGGCGAAGTATCAGAATCAGGGCACGTCGCCGGCACTCCCCGCAGGGTCGCTGACCTTCGCCCCGAACGGCGGCTTCACTTTCATCGCACCCTCGAACTATCAGACCAGTTATGGTCCGATTCAGTTCAAGTACCGCGCGATCGACACCCTCACCGGCGAGCAGAGCACCGATACGCAGGTCACGATCAACATCGTCCAGACCACGCAGACGCAGAAGTTCTACGCGACTGGTGCTGGTGCAGGCTCGACGCCTCGCGTCCGGGTCTATGAAGCCGGCACCGGCCTGCTCAAGTATGACTTTGAAGCCTACGAGTCGACCTTCACCGGCGGTGTCCGCGTCGCGACCGGCGATCTCACCGGCGACGGCATCGACGACATCGCCACCGCACCGGCCATCGGTGGCGGGCCCCGCGTCAAAGTCTACGACGGTGCCACCGGTATCCTGCTCGAAGACTTCTTCGCCGTGGACAGCGCCTTCCGCGGCGGTGCCTATGTCGCCATCGGCAACATCGACGGCACAACCAAAAACGCTGCCGGGCAGCAGGTCACCCGCAACGATCTCATCGTGGGTGCCGGCGAAGGTGGCGGCCCCCGCGTCACCGTCTACGACGGTTCCCAGATCAACGTGATCCCCATCGGCACCGGGGGCGGCTCGACCTTCCCCACCAGCGTCATCGGCGATTTCTTCGCCTACGACATCAACAGCCGAGCCGGTGTGCAGGTCGCTTCGGGCAACACCACTGGCATCGTCGACGCCAACAAGCGTGACTTCATCGTGACTGGTCCCGGTCAGGGTGGCGGCCCGCAGATTCGCGTCTTCGATGGCCGCAAGGTCAACGGCGGCTTCGGAGCATTCCCGCCCAGCGAGGTCAGCTTCTTCGGCGGCAGCTCGAACAGCCGCAGTGGAGTCAGCGTGGCCGTCGGTCAGTTCCGCGGCGACAATCGCGGTGACATCGTCGTCGGCTCCGGTGACGGCAGCCCGGTCGTCGGAGTCTACGACGGCCGCTCCGGTGCTCTGCTTCGCACGCTCATTGTGC
>JBGSSZ010000602.1:0-12514 GCA_041736785.1 Limnoglobus sp. | reverse complement strand
CATTCCAATGCGCAAATTTGGTTTGAGAGTACAGGTCGAGGAGATCAAGTAGTTGAGCGTTGAGGATCTTGATGCTCGCAGCCGCTTTTTTCCCGCTGGCCAAATCGTTGCGGGTGGGAAATGCCTTCGCCGCCATCGTGCACCTCATGGAGTCTGGAGTTTTGTTCGTGGCTCTGCTAGTTTAGTAGCACAACCTGTTCCTTCGCCGGAAATCCTGCCATGAAGAATGCTCTGCTACTGATGCTGGTGCTGCCGCTGACGGCGTTCGGTCAGGGCTTGCCCCCTGAAACTCTCAAACGCATCAAGGATGCGACGGTGTTCATCATCGTCCGCGGCGAGCGGCAAGGCGGCACCGGTTCCGGTTTCGTTGTCCGCCAGGACAAAGACGACACCTACATCGTCACCAACAATCACGTCATCGACTTTGACCATGAAATCCGTGCAGCGGGAGGCACTCCCAAATCGACTTCGCCCGCCAGAATCAGTGTCGTTTTCGACAGCGGTATGCCGAGCGAGCGGACCGCGAAAGCCACGATCATGGCCGCGGACCCGGAGCGCGATCTGGCAGTGCTGAAGGTCACCAAGGTCAAGAACCCGCCGCAGCCACTCGATTTGGACAACCCGCCACCGCTGGTCGAGACGATGCGGCTCTTCGTCTGCGGCTTTCCCTTCGGCGACGAACTGGGCGAAGGCAAACACCCTGAAATCACCATCAGCGGCGGCGGCGTTTCCAGCATCCGCCGCGATGTGAATGGCCGCGTCGCCAGCGTTCAGATCGACGGCTCGCTGAACCACGGCAACAGCGGCGGACCCGTCGTCAGTGCGACCGACGGAAAGCTCATCGGCGTCGCGGTCCGCTCCATCATCGGCAAAGGCATTGGATATGCTGTGCCCCAGGCGGAGGTGATCCGCATGCTCGGCGGTCGCCCGGGCCAGATGAAAATCGTGCCCAAAGATCCGGAGGCGACCAAGCCCGGACCCGCCACGCTGCACCTCAACATGATCGATCCGCTGCGAGTCGTCAAAGGCGCAGTCGCTCACTACCGCGTCGGTCTGCCTCAGATGAAGGAAGGTCAGGTGATGCCGGAGTCGAAGAAGATTGACCTCGCGATCATGGATGGCGTCGCCACCGCGGAGATCGAATCCCCGGCCAAGGGCATCATGATGGTGCAGATCGAATTGCAGCTTCCGACTGGGCCGCTGCTGACTTCGCCGGAGATTGTGCGGATCGGCGTGAGCCGTGCACCGACACCCAACCCGGACATGGTAGAGCGCACACCGCGAGGGAGTGGCAAGCCGCGACTCCGTGCCAAGGATGGCCACATCGTCGAACTCCCGGCGTTCCCGCTGCGCGAGAAGCCCAAGTCAAGCGACTCCGCCACCAGCCTCAGCGATTTCAGCCTCAAACCCGACAGCTATCTCGACAAAACCATCACGATCGAGGGCCTGTCTGACTGTCAGGTGAATGTGCTACCCGACAGCAAATATGAGCTGACCGTGCTCACCGAGGCCGGCAATGCGCCCTCGAATGTTCGCGTGATTCTGCCCAAAGACCTCGGCCTGCAGCTGTCGGAAGTCTATGTGCGGCACGGGCTCGACTTTACCTACGCAATCAGACTCGATGGCCGGGTGGCCAAACCTGCAAAGTCGGGCGACTCGCACCTCCTCGAAGTCAGTGAGCTTCACTTCCTGGATGACGAAGGCAAGAGTGTTTCGAGCCTCAAGCCCGCAGCCGTCGTGCCGGGCGGTGATTCAACGCTGAGCGTTGTCAATCGCTTCCCTGCGGATTTCAAAGGCAAGTCGGTGACGCTCAAAGCCCACCTCGACGGCCTCGACAACTCCGGTTTCGGCACAGGTTTGAAGGTAAACCATCCCAGCTTGAGCCCGGTCCGCAACCTCAAGTTTTTCATCGCGTCAGACCTCGCAACACAGGTCACCAACGATATCCCTTCGGACGGTGGTGCCATGGTGGAACTGGAAGGGACCGTCGAAGACGTGGATGGCAAGACCGGGCAAGGCATTCTGGCGGTGAAGTCGATTTCCGTGCTTGACGGCGAGGGCAAATCGAAGAAGAAGCTGGAAGGCAGAGAGTCGATCAGCCTGCCGCGGGCCTCGGCTCCCGTGATCAAACCGGCCGAGGCGACCAAGCCCTTGAAACCCGACGTGTCTGCGTCAGTTTCCTCCAGGCGAGCCCCTGTCCCCGCTGTGGAGACCAAGCCGGAAACCAGCAATCTCACGCTCTATCTTGGTATCGGCGGCGTCGCCGGTCTGCTCATCATCGGCGCGGGCGTGCTGGTACTGCTGAAGGGACGGAACTCGGGTACGGCTCCGAAGAACAAGTACCAGCGGAAAGGCGACACGACAGAATCGGCAGCGAAGCCCAAGTATCAGCGGCGGGCTGAGGCTGTGATCGAGGACGAGGCCCCCGCTTCGAAGCCAGCCCCGCGGCCCGCGGCCAAACCAGTCTCCAAGCCGGCACCCGCCGCCAAACCCAGGCCCGCGGGGGATGACAACCCGTTTGCCAACTTAGGGTAGCAGACGCTGCATTATGTGCTAGAAATGATCGCACGTGATTCAGAGCATCCGGAGTCTCGCCCATGCCGCGCCTGATGGCATTTTTCCTTCTCACGCTGTCCGCCTCGGCTGCGCCAGTGGTGAGTGTTACGCTTAAAAACTTGAACCTGAAGCCCGACCAGCATCTGGGCCAAACTGTCAGCGTTGAGGGTGTATTGACACGCAATGGGAGTACGCAGGGCGAACGCCGCATCCTCGCAATCGGCTACACCCAAAAGAGCATGCCGACAGGTCTGAAATTCCTGGCGGCCGGTTCTCTTGTGGAGTCACTCTTTGCTGCAATGAAGACCGACTCGGTCCCCGTGCGCCTGATCGGCACAGTGGTGGCACCGGATGTCTCCAACGGGCGGTACATCGTGGAAGTGGAAGCTGTGATGATCCTCGACGCGCAGGGACGAGTCGTGTCATCGCACAAACCGTCAGCGGCCAAGCCCGCTCCAGTCGCAGCGGTCGCGCAAACGCCGCCACCTGCACCTGCGGCCGTGGAGACGCCCACGGTGGAAGAGCCAGCCCCGTTGCCGATGCAGACTATCGTTGCCGCCGCGATTGCCGGTGTCGTGGGGCTGATCGTCGCAGGACTTCTCATCCGCAGACAGCGGTTGCGGGCGAAAGCGGCTGCCGCACCGCCCCCGCTCTCGGTGAGTGAGCGGTTGAACCGTCGCGTCCGCTGAGCGATTTCACTTTTCGCCCGACTTCGCATACACTTTCCCAGAAGCCAACCGGCTTTGGAGGTGAATTCTATGCGGAGTTTTCTCGTTTCTCTCCTGACTCTCGGAGGGCTCGCCTTGAACGCTGCCTCGGACGAAGGCATGTGGCTGCTCAATGATCCGCCGCGAAAGCTCCTCAAAGACAAGTATGATTTTGATCTCACCGAGGCGTGGCTCGACAAAGCGATGCACGCCAGCGTGAGATTCAACAACGGCGGCTCCGGCGGCTTCGTCAGTCCCGGCGGGCTCATCGTCACCAATCACCACATCGCAGCGGACTCACTCCAGAAGCTCAGCACGCCCGATCGCAATCTCTATCGCGACGGCTTCCTCGCCCACAATCGCGGCGACGAGCTCAAGTGCCCCGACCTCGAACTCAACGTGCTGCAGGAGATCGTCGATGTCACCGATCGTGTCAACGCTGCGGTGAAGCCGGAAATGACCGCCGCCGAGGCGGGTAATGCCCGCAAAGCCATGATGAGCGCCATTGAGAAAGAATCGCTCGACAAGACCGGGCTGCGCTCCGATGTGGTCACGCTGTATCAGGGCGCACTCTATCAGCTTTACCGCTCGAAGAAGTACACCGACGTGCGGCTCGTTTTTGCGCCTGAGCACGCCATCGCCTTCTTCGGCGGCGACACCGATAACTTCGAATATCCGCGCTTCAACCTCGATGTGGCGTTCTTCCGGGCCTACCAAAAGGGACAACCAGTCAAGTCGCCAAATTACTTTACATGGTCGAGCACCGGCCCGGCGGAGAACGATCTGGTCTTCGTGGTGGGGCATCCCGGAACAACCAACCGGCTCGAAACCCTTGCCAAGTTACAGCATCGCCGTGACGTCACACTGCCCTACACGCTCAATCGTCTGCGGACGATGGAGGCGGCACTGGAGCAGTTTGCTGCACGCGGGCCGGAGCATGCCCGGCAGGCGGCGACTGATCTCCATCGCGTCGCCAACGGCCGCAAAGCACTCACCGGTCAGTATCACGGCCTCCTCGATCCGGGCATCCTCGAACAGAAGCGGAAGCAGGAAGATTCTCTGGCGATCCCGCTCGGCCGTGCTGGCGACCCCACGCCGCGACCCGAGGACAAAACCATCAAGCCTTGGACCGTGATTGCAAAAGCCCAGGACGATCTTGCCAAGTTTGAGAGGGAACTCGCGCTCGTCGATCGTGGCGACGCCTTCTCCAGCGAACTCTTCAGTATCGCCCGGCATCTGGTCCGCATGGCCGAAGAATTGCCGAAGCCCTCAGGCGAACGTCTGCGCGAATACCGCGATTCCAACTTGGAATCGCTGAAATATCAATTGTTCTCGCCTGCACCGATCGAGCCCAACCTGGAGCGTGCCAAGCTCACGACTGCGCTCGCGTTCATGGCGGAAACGCTGGGCGGGAAGCATCCACTGGTCGAGAAGATCCTCGCGGGCAAGAGCCCGTCCACACGGGCCAACGAACTCGTCCGCGGCACCAAACTTTTCGACGTGGCCGAACGTCGCAAGCTCGAGAGCGGCAGCAAAGCGGCCATTGAAGCCAGCACCGACAGTATGATCGAACTCGCCAAGCTGATCGACTCCGACGCCCGCAAGCTCCGAAAGCAATACGAGGTTGAAGTCGAAGAACCGGAACGGCAAGCGTTCGCCGAGATCGCCAAGATCCGCTTCAACAAGCTCGGCCGCACCGTCGCCCCGGATGCCACGTTCACGCTGCGGCTCGCGTTCGGCACTGTCGGCGGCTACGAGGTCGAAGGTGAGAAGCTGCCCTTCACAACCACGTTTGGCGGGGCGTTCGCCAAAGCTGATGCCCTGGGCCACCGCGAGCCGAATGAGCTTCCCAAACGCTGGCTTGACGGGAAAGACAGGCTCAACCAGAAGACGCCGTTCAATTTTGTCAGTACAGCTGACACGATCGGTGGCAACAGCGGCAGCCCAGTACTCAATCGCAAGGGTGAACTTGTCGGCATCAATTTCGACCGCAATCGCCACGGACTGGTGCGGAACTTCGTCTACACCGACGTGCAAGCCCGTCACATCGCGGTGCAATCGCAGGCGGTCCTAGAGGCACTGGCGAACCTGTACAACGCGCCGGAACTGATCGCGGAACTCAAAGACCGCTAATCAGCACTTGCGGATCACGCCGACCAACACACCGAGCACGGAGACGTCAGTCTGCTCGGGGTCGATCCGCATGGGCGACATCGTGCCATTGGCTGGGGCGAGTTCGATGTGATCCTTGCGTTTGAAGAATTTCTTGAGCGTCATGGCCCGGTCGACCATGGCGACGACCCGCTCGCCGTTGTCAGCCGATTGCTGCCGGCGGATGACGACGTAGTCCCCGTCTGCGATCTGATTCTCAATCATGGAGGTGCCGCGCACTTTCAAAGCAAACACCTCGTCGCCGCTGAAGAGGTCTTTGAGTTCGAGCCGCTCGTTCTGAGCGACGGCTTCGATCGCCTTGCCCGCTGCGACATCGCCGAGCAGGGGCAGGCTGAACCCGCCCGCACTGATGCCATTGATGGTGATTCCGCGGGAGAGCTTCTCGTTGCGGTTGATCTTGCCTTTGGCTTTGAGAGCGTTCAAATGACACATGACGCCGTTGGGGCTTACGATGTCGAAGGCACGGCAGATGTCGCGAATGGTCGGCGGGTAACCTTTGTTTTCAATGTGGCCGGCGATAAAGTTGAAAATCTTCTGCTGCTTGTCGGTCAAGGGTTTCAGTTCGCTCATGGTTGGGACTCCTGAGGCCAGCGAGCGGCATCCGACCGCAACACCCGGCTTCACTTCCGATTATAATGTATAAAAATACATATGACAAGCGTTCAGTACAGTTTTCCATCACTCTGACCCGCAGTGCTTCTCAAAAAAGAGGTCACAATGACTCAATGGCCCCACACGGGTGTTTACTTGAAGGCCCGCTTGCGATGAAATAAGACTGTTGCCCGCTTTACAGGGATGATCGGAATGGCACGTAAGGTCTTGATCATTGCAGATCCGGGGATCGATACCTCTTTTGCAATCGCACTGGCGTTACACGATCCAAATCTGGATGTGATCGGTTTGATCCCCACAGCGGGCAACGTCTCCGCGGAGCAGGCGACGACGAATGTGCAGATTCTGATCGATCAACTCGATCCGCTGAAATGGCCACGGATGGCATCAGCACTCCCTGCGAATTACGAACTCGACGGCACCGCCCAACACGGACCCGGCGGGCTCGGCGGCATCGCCTTTCCCTCCACATCGCGGCACCAACTGACCGCTGCGGACAAGGCCATCGTTGAGCTTGTGCATCAGCATCCGCACGAGGTGACAATCCTGGTGCTTGGTCCAGCGACGACACTGGTTAAGGCACTGGCCCGCGATCCTGAACTGCCGACTCTGATCGATCGCGTCATCATGGTAGGCGGAACGTACAAGGAAGCGGGCAATGCCGGGCCGATGGCGGAATTCCACTTCTGGCTCGATCCCGAATCCGCACGGACCGCAGTGCTGACTTGCCCGTCGCTGGCGATCATCCCACTCGACGTGACGCGACGGCTTATTCTCTCGCCGTCCGAACTGTTTGAGCTGCCAAACCCCGAGTCGAAGACTTGTCGGTTTCTGCGCAAAGTGGTGCCGTTTGGGATCCGCTCGAGTTCCAATCTCTACGGCATCGAAGGCTATCACCTCAAAGATGTGCTCGGCGTCGCAGCAGCGGCTCTGCCAGGCTCGGTGAGCATGGAGCCTAAGTCCGTAGACGTTGAGACAACAGGCACACTCACACGGGGTGTCATGGTTGTCGATGATCGTCCGCTCGCTGCTGCAACGCCGAATGCGCAGCTGGCCGTGGAATCCGCAATCGGTGAGATCAAGCAATGGGTCATGAAAGTGCTCAAAACGGCTCCGTGAACTCACGCGCGACGATACTCTTCTACCAACAGGCACAATCGCACCTCGAATCCGAGCATTTTCCAGCCTTTTCATCTCCGGGCATTGGACTTGCGTTCTACGCTTGGGAAGACTTCGTATTGAGCCTGTGGCTCGGAGGATGCAGCCATGATCACAATTCCGATGCTCTCCTTGGGCGTGGTAATTCTGCTCGCCGCGATTACAATTCTGAGCGTGGTGGCGACCAGCGGACGGCCCTCCCCTGCAGCCGTGACGTTCAGTGGCACCGGATCCTGCAATCCCTACGGCATCAGTTCTGACACACTGCCGCTCGGAGGAGGTGAAGGCACTCTCGCCGGCGACTGGCACTCTCAGGAACTGACCCGCCTCAGCGATGTGGAAGCCCTCCTCGACACGCTCGAAGCCAGGCACGTGTCCAAGACCGAACTGCAAATCAACGGCAACAACCGCTTCACCGTCCGTTGGCGGTGAGTTCAGATTGACTCCACGATACAGGCCGGGCTTTCGCCCGGCTTGTTTTCATTTCCAAACCTTCCGCGCCTTGCCCTTCCGTCGGCATCCCTTAGATTTTGCACATTCACTCTCCGGGATTGCCATGCCCGCCACGCTCGCCGGTTCCGTCCGACTCAAGCTCTGCATCATGATGTTCCTGCAGTTCTTCATCTGGGGAGCATGGTTCGAGCTTGGCTTTGCATACATCCCCAGCAAGCAACTCGGCTTCACGGGCACACAGTGTGCCCTGATCTTTGGTGCGTTCAACCTCGGCGCACTGATGGCCTTGTTCTTCAGCACGCAGTTCGCCGACCGCAACTTTGCCGCGGAGAAGTTCCTCGCGTTCAGCCATCTGATCGGCGGTCTCGCACTCATCGGGCTTTATCTGCTTCACCCCGGCGAGGGACATACGGCCGACTTCTGGCCATTCTTCAGCCTGATGCTGCTCTACTCGCTCTTCTACGTTCCCACGATCTCAATTACAAACTCGATTGCATTCGCCGCGATGAGCGATCCGACGCGGCAGTTTGGCCCGGTCCGCCTGTGGGGCACGATTGGCTGGATCGTCGCCTCCTGGCCCTTCATCTTCCTGCTCGTGGACTGGGGCAAAGTGAATGCAGCCGCCACGACTGGCATCATCGACAAAATCGGTCTCGCACTCGGCACCCCGCTCGGCGGTCAAGCCCTCAACGATGGTCAGAGCATGATCTTCCTGGTGGCCGGTATCGCTGCCCTGCTGCTCGCAGCGTTCAGCCTGACCCTACCCCACACACCGCCGAAGCCCGCGACCGGAGAAGACTCGCTTGCCTGGCTCAAAGCGATGAAGCTGCTCAAGCACCCCTTTGTATTGGTGCTGTTCATCGTCACTTTCATCGATGCTGCGGTGCACCAGAGTTTCTTTGTGCTGACGCCTGGTTTCCTGGGTGCCTCGGTCGCTGATGGCGGTGTCGGCATCCCCGCAAACTGGGTCGTGCCCGTCATGAAGATCGGCCAGGTCGCTGAAATCTTCACGATGCTTTTCCTTGGCTACGTACTCAAGACCTTCGGCTGGCGGATCACGATGATCTTCGGGGTGCTTGGCCACGCCGCCCGATTCGCTGTCTTTGCCTTCGCTCCGCACTACTTCCCGGACATCATGAAAGAAAGCTGCATCCTCATCAACATTCTCCACGGCATCTGCTACGCCTTCTTTTTCGCCACTGTTTACATCTTCGTTGACGAATACTTCCCCAAGGACATCCGCTCCAGTGCACAGGGGCTTTTCAACGCCCTCATTCTTGGCATTGGCCCGTTCGTGGCAAACTTTGCCTGCACTGCCATTCTGGAGAAGTACGAGCCCTCGAAGAGCCATGACTACATGCCAGTGTTCCAATACTCGCTGGCTGCGGCATCGCTTGGGGCCATCATCCTGCTCCTGTTTTTCCATCCACCCCGGCACAAACTGCCGGAAAACGGTCAGTAAGGTTACTCACCGACGCCCCGCACGAACGATAAACGCATCGTTCGACGGGGCGGAGTGCGATGGATTGGGTGCCGGGTTATCGGTTGGATCGCCTCATCGGGTCCGGGGTCTATTCCGAAGTCTTCGAAGCCGTCCCCGTCGCCCGACCACACCGCATCGTCGCTGTTAAGCGTTTGAAATCGGATCATCACAAAGACGACTGGGTCATCGACTGCTTCCGCCGCGAAGGGGCAATTGCCTCCGTCGTGCGGCACCCGGCACTCGTGCGTGTACTTGAAACCTGCGAAGCACCCTGGGCGCACATCGGTCCGGTGGTGAATGGAGCGAGCCTCCGCGATACGGGCCCATTGCCGGCGGACATGCTCATGGACATCATGACGCAGGTCGCTGCCGGTCTGTCGGCGCTGCATCGTGCTGGCTATGTTCACGGCGACATCAAGCCGGCGAACATCCTCTGCGATGCCACACGGCGGGCCGTGCTGATTGATCTGGGCTTCGCCCGTCGCCCCGGCAGCCTCGGATTTGAGGGCGGACTCCCTGGTACACCCAACTATCTCGCACCGGAACTCTGCCGGCGAGCGGTGCTCGACAGCCCTGCCGCGGACATCTTTGCACTCGGGGCAACCGCGTTCGAACTCCTCACCGGCGAACTGCCCTACCCCGCACTTCATGACACTTCGGAAGTGCTGGCCCAGCACCGCGACGAACCCCCGCACTCGCTCCGCGGCTACCGGCAGGATTGGCCTGTGCCACTTGTGGACCTGATTGACCGGATGCTGGCCGTGAATCTGTTCGAGCGACCCAAAGCGAGCGGGGTCGTTGCCGAGCTTTCGGCTCTTCACGCACAGGGACGAAGACTTGCAGCGTAAACGGGATCTCAGATCGCGGCGATGGCCAGCGAGCAATTGTGCCCACCGAAGCCGAAGCTGTTGGAGAGCAACTTTGTCAGCCGTACTTCGCGCGGCTGGTTGGGCACGTAGTCCAGATCGCAATCGGGATCGTGATCGTTGAGGTGGATGGTCGGATGCACCACGCCGTGCTTGAGCATAAGGGCACAGGCGATGCTCTCGACACCCGCACTGGCCCCGAGCAGGTGACCGATCATGCTCTTGGTGCTGGAGATCATCAGCTTTTTGGCATGTTCGCCGAAGGCTGCTTTCACGGCTTTGGTCTCCGCGAGGTCTCCGAGCGGCGTGCTGGTGCCGTGGGCATTGAGATACTGCACATCGGTGAGGTTCCAGCCCGCTTGACGGCAGGCGGCTTTCATCGCTTCCGCCGCCCCCACGCCGTCTTCGTGCGGGGCCGTGATGTGGTATGCGTCCGCCGTGTTGCCGCAGCCGAGGAGTTCGCAGTACATCTTCGCACCGCGGGCCTTGGCCATTTCGTATTCCTCAAGCACGAGCACACCCGCTCCCTCGCTGAGCACGAAGCCATCGCGTTCCTTGTCGAACGGGCGGCTTGCGGTGGCAGGATCGTCGTTCCGCTCAGAGAGCGCACGCGCCGCGACGAAACCGCCAAGCCCCATGGGTGTGATCGCCGCTTCGGTGCCGCCGCTGACGATCACGTCGGCGATGCCGAGTTGGATCGCGTGCATGGCGTCGCCCATGGCGTGAGCCGCGGACGAGCATGCCGTGCTGACGGTGGTGTTGGGTCCGCGGAGATTCCACTTGATGCTGATGTTGCCGCTCGCGGCGTTGGCGATCATCTTAGGAATGACCAGCGGGCTGATGCGGCCGGGGCCCTTGGTGCGGTAGGTGTCGTAGCCGTCTTCAAATTCCGCGAGCCCGCCAATGCCCGAACCGAGAATGCAGCCGCAGCGGAAGGGATCGAGCTTGGCGAAATCGACGCTGGAATCCTGGATGGCTTCATTCGCCGCGACGAGGCCGAATTGCGAAAAGCGATCGAGCCGGCGGACATCACGCTTGTCGAGGAACGGCTCGGGATTGAAATTCTTGACCTCGCCACCGAAGCGTACTTTGAAGGCGCTGACATCAAACAGTGTGAGTGGAGCGATGCCCGACTTGCCAGCCAGCAGCCCCTGCCAGTATTCCGGCACCGAGTGTGCGATCGGGTTGACCGTCCCGATCCCTGTGACAACCACGCGACGTCGGCTCATGGCAGAGGATTACACCGAAGGAGGGAATTACTTCGCACCGCCGTCAGCGGGCTTGTTTTTGATGGCGATCTTAATGTGCTCAACCGCCTCGCCCACGGTCTTGATCTTCTCGGCTTGATCGTCCGGAATGTTGATGTCGAACTCCTCCTCGAGTTCCATCACCAGTTCCACGATGTCCAGCGAGTCGGCACCGATGTCTTCGATAAAGCTCGTCTTGTCGCTGACCTGGTCGCGATTGACGGCCAGATGGTCGCAGACGATGTCAATCACGCGGGTGCGAATTTGCTCGTCGGTCATGCTGAATCCTCAGGGCGACGCGGGGTCGCCGAATCTCGCGGCTTGTCCGTGCCGCAAGGAACGAACGGATGGCACTTCTTCCCGCTGTCCGCTCCATGCGGGCTGCGTTCGCATCCGAGATAGCCTTTCACAGAATCTAGCGAAATCGACGCAAAGCGAAAAGGGCTAACGCTTCCGAACATCTCAGACAATCACATTTCGGAAGTCGGCCTTGCGGTGCACACGCTTCATCATGCCCGAAAGATGCTTGTTCGGGCCGATTTCGTAGAACCGCTCATAACCCTCCGCCAGCAACCCCCGCAGGATTCCTTCCCAGCGGACCGGCGACAGAACCTGTTTGATCAGCAGCTCTTTGATCTCCGTTGGGTCCGTGTGCGGCTTCGCGTCCACGTTCGACCAGACCGGAACCCGCGGCACCGCGAAGCTCACTCCCGCGAGTGCCTCAGCTAATTTTTCATCCGCTGGCTTCATCAATGCGGTGTGAAATGCGCCCGCGACTTGTAGCCGCACCGTGCGGATCCCGCCGCGACTCTCGCAGATCTGCTCGAGTTTCTCGATCGCGGCCACCGAACCCGATGCCACGGTGTTGCCAGGGCAGAGATAGTTGGCGATTTCGATTGTCCCTGCGTCGCGGGCTTCACTTACGAGTGATTCCACCTCGTCCGCTTCCAGACCAAGGACGCTGCACATCGCGCCGGGCGTTGCCAGCGCAGCGGCCTGCATCGCCTCGCCGCGGGCTTTGACAAGCCGCACGCCGTCGTCAAACGATATCGCTCCTGCATACGCCAGCGCGCTGTATTCGCCGAGGCTCAGTCCCGCGACCGTGCCGGCGTTGGTCTCGGGCTCGTCGAGCTTGAGTTTCTCGACCCCAGCCAGGCTCGCGACAAAGATCGCCGGCTGACTGACATCGGTGGCGTTCAATCGCTCGAGTGGTCCGCTGGTGCAGACCGCGAGCAGGTCGTAGCCGAGGATGGCAGAGGC
>JBGSSZ010000590.1:0-3328 GCA_041736785.1 Limnoglobus sp. | reverse complement strand
GTGCCGGGCGTAGTGACAGGGGGCATTCGGGGGCATCAATCTGCACCGATGTGCACTTTCGGCATTGTTGGCAGTATGTCAGAGCGTTCGGCGAATGTGCCTGAAAAACAAGGGGCCGGCGCTTCTCAGCACCGGCCCACATCGATCAGCATCAGCGAGGGCGACGGGACTCGAACCCGCAACCGGAAATCCACAAGGATCTATCTTCAAATGTCTTACGACTACATGTCGAGAGTGCTGCAGCGCCGGCGCAGCGGGATCAAAGTATGAAGCCGGTTTACGATGATGCATTGCAGCGGCTCATTGATGCTTGGCCTCAATTACCGATGGTAGTTCGGCAGACGATCTCTCTGCTCATCCGAGATATTAGGCTTCAGGAGTAGCATTGCCGCAGCCGCCTTCGGTGATCCCAGCGGCGGAACACTCCGAAAGTTGCCAATCCCTATTGCTCGAACGCGGCAATTCGATCAGACTCGATGTGCCTTCTGCTTGTTTGACTCATCTTCCAGCGATCTCTGGTTTGTAACGTGGAGCCGAAATGAGCGGGAAGCAAAGCCCCGTCGTCAGGCTGATCGAGAAGCTATGGGCTCACTCCAGGCAGGGCGTGATGTTCGACGAGTTTCCCGGAGCGGAGATCGACGCCTTGGCGGCCGACATTGAGGCTACCGCGTGTGGCGGTCGGAGGGGAGTTTGCGACGGCTGCTCAACCCGCTGTTCACGACCTGGGACGCCGACTGGGCCGGGTACACCGGCGACGCAGTGCGGGACATGCCGTTCGACTTCCGGATCCCGACGCTGGCGACCGACGCAGAGTTGGACCGGCTGACCATGCCGGTGCTGTGCTCGGGGCGGCTGACGATCTCTCGTTCCCGGGCGAGGCAGTCGTGCGTTGGAGTTCCGCGGCTGGCTCGCCGCACGGCTCACGACCTTCCTGGACCAACCGGCGGACGCCGAACCTTTCACATCGCCGCCGGAACCGTGACGCGCTCTGGACGCAAGCTCTGGATATGGAGGTAGTCTTCGATCCACTGACGGTAGCAGCTTTCAGTGGTGCAAGCGATGTTCTATGGTGCGGCAGGCGGTGACGAGGTGTTCGAGCACTTGCATGGATGGGTTCTCACATGCGTTTGCGGGGAGAGCGTCCTTGCGAAGCTGTGGAAATGTATCAACTGCCGATCAACCGGCGAGGTCGTGTTCCGATTTATCCCATCTGCGTGGGCGTTTCTCCCAGTTGGGCGCAGTCAGATGCGACCCTGAAAACCGTGGTCTGCAGAAGAACCGCGATGGCAAGCGTTTTTTCGCTTGCAAGCCATTCGAAGCTGGGTACTATCGCATCTGTGGATTGATAGAAACATCTGTTCGCCGACAGAGATGAGATCCACCAATGCTGGCATCCTTCACGCTTACCGAGCAGTTTGCATTCGGATCGCAATACTCGTGGCGTCTCAAGGAATCGGAGATCCGCTTTCGCGGGTCTGGTGAGTATCAGCGTCTCGTATTGCAGCGAATTCCGGTGTCGGTGAAACAGATCGCTTCCTTCTTCGCAGCGCTCGATTTGATTCAGGTGTGGGACTGGCGAAATGACTACGACCCAAATGATGCCATGTGCGTGGTTGAGGATGGATCGTGGTGGTCCTTCACAGCGTCGTTTGATGGCCGAGATTGCCGCTGTGGCGGTGTGAATGCGTACCCCAGCTTCGCTGACGTCAACCTGACGACGACTGATCGCGGTCGCTTTGCACTGCTCGGCGCTGCCATGTATGACTGTTTCGGTATTGAAGGATATATATATCAGGCAAAGCGCTTCGTCGAGCTTGAAGCACGACAATCCGGCGGACCAAAAGTTGCACCTGACTGCGGCGGCATCACGTGAAATCAGGGTTCACAGTCTCACCTGCCGCCGCGGCAGGTGAACGGTCTCGTTCGCTGAAGAAGAGAGCGGATTCATGGACGTGGCGTCAGTCATGGCCGAGACGCGGAACACATGGAGACATGTGCCCGATCCAGCCGACCCCATTGCCATAGCCGACTTGTCCATCAACGCTCCCGTGCCTCTGCCCACCGAGTATCTAGATTTGCTTCGGCTACACGACGGCGGTGAAGGTGAGTTAGGGGCCGAGCCCGGTTGGTTCCAATTATGGGCAACGTCCGATGTGTTGAACTACAATCGGATGTATGAATTGCCGGAGTTACTACCCGGCTTCTTTGGGTTCGGTTCGAGTGGTGGGGGCGAGTTGCTGGCATTTGACTGCCGGGGCAAACAGCCGTGGCCGGTCGTAATGGTGCCGTGGATTCCTCTCGACGCTGCGGAAGCTTTGCCGGTGGCAACCGACTTCAGTAAATTTGTTCAGCTACTCGGACGCAAGTGTCCTGATCCAGAACCCGGGACCGGTCCAGAATCCTGGGTATAATTCTAGTTTGCGGAAATCGAAGACAGCGAACCCTTCTCATGGCCGCCGAGTCAAGTGAAAACGACAGAAGAGTGACGGATTCATGAACGAATCGTCTGGCGGTTTTCAGTTGACGCTTCGATGGAGTCTCGCCAGCACCGTTGATCAGCATCGGGACGATTCGATCGTTCGCACTCGCTCATCCGGCCCGAAGGCCGCGGCGGTGCCAAACACTTCTACGGGATCGGCACCCGCGGCTCGTCGCCAAGTCGGAGCGGGCACTTGGGCGAGTGCGTCACAGAAGCCTCTCCATGCAGGAGCAAAGTTCTTGCGTGCAGATCGCAGCCGCAGTAGTATGCGTGGGGTTGGTTGTAGAACCGCACTCTCATTGCCTCAGGGGGCTGGGTCGGAGCCTGATCCCGCTTCATGGTTGCCTCGCTTCACCGAAGCTGAAAGATCCACGCTGAGGCTCGCTCCGGCGATGACCTCGCTCTATTAGGACAGGCCCGGCCCATCACTCCGAGGCCATGAGAAGTATCCAGGTGCTGCTCCAGACGGGCCGCAAAGCCGTCCCGCTGGAAAGCTTCACGTTCAGCGGCGGAGGCTTCCTCTGCGGTATAGCCTCACGTTCCTGGTGCTTGCGACCGCCTGCGTTGTGATGGCGCTTGTGGCGTGGGCTGGTTCGCCGTCCTGCCCCTGTATGTCGCCCTGTCGTTCGCCCTGCTCGCGGTGGCTTACGCCAGGGCTGGGCCTCGGCTACTGCACAAGAGGGCCACCGGCCGCCGGTCCCCGCTCGGTTGGTTGCTCTTCGCTCCGTACTTCCTGCTCAACGGCCTGACGTTCGGGGTGTACCGGCTGCTGTCCCGCGAGCCGGCATACGTGCAGGTGGCCCCCAACCTGTCTTTCGGCCGCCGGCTGTCGGCCCGCGAGGCAGAGGC
>JBGSSZ010000680.1:0-6534 GCA_041736785.1 Limnoglobus sp. | reverse complement strand
ACGCCTGCAACACCTGCGCACCCTGCTGCATCCCCTGCGGCCCGCCCGGCAAATTCTGGGTCGATGCCGGCTGGCTCTTCTGGCAAACCAGTGGCCAGAACGTGCCCCCGCTCGTCACCACAGCACCCGTGGGCACCGCCCGCGACACGGCTGGGGCGCTCGGTCAGCCCAGCACCAGCGTGCTCTTCCCCACCAGCGACATCAACGACAACTGGCGCAGCGGCTTCTACTTCAACTTCGGCTTCTGGTGCGACGAGTGCCAGACCCGCGGCTTCGAGACCAACTTCTTCTACCTGAACAACAGCACTGACAACTACAGCGCCGGCAGCCCCGGCACCTCGATCATCACGCGCCCGTTCTTCAACACCACGCTCGGCGTGCAGGACACGGAACTGGTGTCGTTCCCCGGCGTGCTCGCCGGCGGCATCAACGTCGACTCCCAGACCAGCGTCTGGGGCATCAATCCGAACTACATCAAAAACTGCTGCTGCGGACCCTGCGGCCGCTTCGACGTGCTGCTCGGCTTCTACTACCTCAACGTCAGCGATGACCTCGTCATCACCGAAGACCTGACCTCGCTGCCCGGCCAGACCAACGTCGCCCCCGGCACGCGGTTTCTCGTCCAGGACCGCTTCAGCACCAACAACGACTTTTACGGCGTGAACATCGGCTTCGCCTTCGAACGCCGCTTCAGCCACTACTACCTGGGCGTCCGCAGCGGCGTGGCCCTCGGCGTCAACCACCAGACCATCGACATCAACGGCAGCACGACCATCACCCCGCCCGGCGGCACCCCGACCACCTACGCCGGCGGACTGCTCACCCAGCCCTCCAACATCGGCCACTACGAGCGCGACATGTTCGCGGTCATGCCCTGGGTCGGCGTTCGGCTCGGCTGCCAGGTCACCACCAACCTCCGAACGTACGTCGGCTACGACTTTGCGTATCTCAGCAACGTCGTCCGCGCCGGTGAGCAGATCGACACCCGCGTCAACACTACGCAGATCCCGCCCCGCAGCGGTGGCGTCAGCGGGCCGCTCTTCCCGCAGTACTCGCCCAACACCAGCGGCTTCTACATCACCGGCGTCCGCGTCGGACTGGAATACCGCTTCTAAGCAACGCAAGGTGTAAAACACCGCGACCACGCCGATCGGCGTGGTCGCTTCTTTTTCGTTCCCAAGCTGGCTTGGACGATGCGGCTCAACGGTTGTTCTTTTCCTGTTAGACTGCCTATGAATGGAGGGTATCCGACGCGACTCCCGGAGATGACGCGATGGCTCTTGATGTGGCAGTGATTGGCGGCGGGCCCGCAGGCAGCACGGCGGCGACGCTCCTCGCACAACACGGGCACTCCGTGCGACTCTTCGAACGTGAGAAGTTCCCACGCTTCCACATCGGTGAATCGTTCATGCCCGACACCTACTGGATCCTCCGCCGGCTCGACATGCTCGACCGCATGAAGACCAGCAACTTCACCACCAAATACTCCGTGCAGTTTGTCAACGACAAAGGGACCGAGTCGCAGCCGTTCTACTTCTTTGAGAACAACCCGCACGAATGCTCGCAGACCTGGCAGGTCGTCCGCAGCGAGTTCGACGAGCAACTGCTCCGCAACGCCGAGCGCTTCGGGGTGCAGGTGCAGGAGGAAGCCCGCGTGATGGATGTCACGTTCGACGGCGAGAAGCAGACGGGCCTCCGCGTCCGCAGCAAAGACGGCACCGACGAGACACTTACGCCCCGAGTGATCGTCGACGCCAGTGGGCAAAGCTCGCTGATCAGCAATCGGCTCAAGCTACGCTTTGCCGACGCCACGCTCAAGAAAGGCACGGTTTGGAGCTACTTCAAGGGTGCCAAACGCGACCCAGGCAAGTTCGACGTGGGTGCCACGCTCGTGCTGCAGTTGAAGGATAAAAAGGGTTGGTTCTGGTACATCCCGCAGCACAATGACGTCGTCAGCGTCGGCGTGGTGGGCGATCTCGACTATATCTTCCGCGACAACTCCTCGATGGAGGAGATCTTCAATCGCGAAGTGGGCAACTGCAGCGCCATCGCCCGGCGCATCGAAGGCAGCGATCGCGTTGCCGAGTATCGCACGACGAAGGACTTCAGCTATCGTTCCACGAAGTTCGCCGGGGAGGGCTGGGTGCTTACGGGCGACGCCTTCGGCTTTCTCGATCCGATATACTCCAGCGGTCTGCAACTCGCTTTCCGCAGCGGGTCGATGGCCGCGGACGCCGTGCATGACGGATTGACCACGGGCGACCTGAGCGGTGCCAAGCTCGGGGCGTGGGGCGAGGACTATCTCCGCGGCATGGACCGCATCCGGCGGCTCGTCTACGCCTTCTACGACGGTTTCAACTTCGGCACCTTCGTCCGCAAGTATCCGCTCATGAAACGGCACATCACCGATCTGCTCATCGGCGACTTCTTCAAGGATGCCATCGATGAAGTCTGGGAACCGCTGGATGATGTGCTGAAAGAGAATCGTGCCACCGTCGCCGCGTGAGTCAGCGTCGGAACAGCACCGAAGCGGCGGGTATGAACAAGTAGAGCATGAAGGGCACGCGGAATCGCTCGAGCCCTACGGGGAAACTGGCAGCCGAGAAGAGCAGAATTGGCAGCAGGCAGCCGAAGAACACCCGCCACTGCCGCCGACGCAGAAAGCGGAGCAGACCCAGTCCCGCGAGCAGGGCAATTGCTGCGTTGAGTGCCATCCAGCACATCGAGCAGACCTGCGGGAACGAAAGGGCCTTTACACTCAGTTTACCATCGAGCAAATCCGAGAACATGCCCGTGCGTTGAAACTCGAGCCGATATTGAGCCATGGCGTAGTCCATGGAATGATCAAAGAGCAGCTTGACTTCCGACTTCGCCGCAACCTTCATTGTGGCAGTCGGGTGCTCGCGATAAATGGCGAGTGCGGCGGCCCGCATTCTGGCCTGTACATCGTCGCCGGGCTGGAGATTGGGCTGCAGTGCTGTCGTGAGAAATGCGATGTTTGCGGGCCAGCCTTTTTTCCAGTCCTCGCTGCGGCTCTCGGAGAGCACATAGGAGCCGCCATAATAATAGAGATTGATTTCACCGACGGTGCTGACTCGATATCCATATCCGACTGCATGATTTCTGATACTCCAGGTCGCACTGGGCACAATGCTGATAATGATAAAGATCGCCATGAACAGCCCGCGGCGACGCTGCGGCCAAGCGAGGATCAGGATTGGAACCAGATAGAGCAGCCCGAGCGGGCGGACAAGACCATTGCAACCGATGATCGCCGCCGCCAGGACATAACCGGCAGGCCGCGGGTAATAGAGCGCAATGAAAATTGCCAATAGTCCCAGAAAATTGAATAGCGATTCGGTGAGCACCAGCACATCGGTGGTCACCAGTGCGGGGTGCAGTGCCCAGAGCCAGCCGACGAGGCAACTGGCTCGCGCCGTCAGACCAAGTTTGAACGCGACCGTTGCGGCCAGCACAGCACCGATGGCACTGAGCAGACTCTGCACAATCAGGGCCGTCTTCAGTCCGCTGTGCCCGCCGAAGAGCGCAAGATAAATGGGATAGCCCGGCGTGCGGAAGCCTTCGGGAACGTAGCCCTGCAAGTCAGTCGGCCAAGTGCCATTGCTGCGGCGGAGCGATTCGACCGCGAGATGCACCGGGCCTTCCTCCGCCGGGCGGGCAAAACCATGACCCGCCAGCATCTCATCGGCGAGCACGACGTAGCGGTTGGAGTCGTATGTCGAATAGGTCATCACCACATCGATGCCGAGCCAGGTTCCCGAGAGCAGCAGGAACAGCCGCACCCAGAGGGCCGCGGCGAAAATAGCACAGAGATGGAGACGGGAATGTGGCACGAGTATGATCATCAATCCATAAATCGAAATCGGATAATGCAATACAGTGCATTGAATGCATCTTTCAATCCGATCTTCTTGCCCTCAGCATAGGTCCGTCCGCTGTAGCTGATGGGCACCTCATAGATCCGCCAGCGGAATTGGCCCTTGTCCTTGCGGGCCACCTTGGCAGTGATCTCGGGTTCAAAGCCAAAGCGGTCGGATTTCAAATTGATATTCTGTATCACTTCACGCTTGAAGAGCTTGTAGCAGGTCTCCATATCGGTGAGATTGAGGTCAGTGAAGATATTGGATAAGATCGTGAGCCCTTTATTGGCCAGCGAGTGCCAGAAGTAGAGCACGCGGTGGCTCTCGCCGATGAATCGCGATCCGAAGACGACGTCGGCCCGGCCATCGAGGATTGGCTGCACGAGCCGGGGATATTCCGCCGGATCGTATTCCCAGTCGGCGTCCTGCACGATGATCACTTCGCCGGTGGCGTGCTTGAAGCCCTCGCGGAGTGCCTTGCCTTTTCCGCCGTTCTGAGCCTGGTGGAACACGCGGATATTCGTGTGCTTCGCCGCCAGGGCGTCGAGCAGTTGCGGGGTGCTGTCGGTGCTTTTGTCGTTGACGAGGATGATCTCTTTGGGCATCGGCACCGCCTGCACGCGGTCGATCAGCCCCTCGATCCAGCGTTCCTCGTTGTAGACGGGGATGACGACGCTGAGCTTCCAGCCAGGCGGGAAGGAGTAGATGCCGATCTGACGGCAGATGCCGGGGCCGAGGAGCTTGGAGAACAACTCGTGACGGCGGTTCGGGTCGTCGCCCACGTACTCGGTGAGTTGAGCGATGGCGGAGTCGGTATTCATATCCGATCAGCTTAGGACGCATTTGTCAGCGGCAAGCCGACTTGACAGATTCGGCAGCATCGCTTAACTCCTGCACGGCCACGAACAGACCGACCCGGGAAGGAGCCCGATCATGAGCGACACCACACCGGTGCCGTTGTGCGACATTCACGCGCAGTATGCCGCACTGCAAAGCGAACTCGAAGCTGCCACGCTGCGGGTGCTGCGCTCGGGTCAGGCGATCAACGGTCCCGACGTCGCGGCGTTTGAAGCGGAAGCGGCAGCGTATTGCGGCGCGAAACACGCAATCGGCTGCGCCAACGGCACCGACGCCATTCTGCTAGCGCTCGCGGCTCTCGACATCGGGCCGGACGACGAAGTGATCCTGCCGCCGTTCACGTTTTTCGCCACGGTGGGCAGCATTCTGCGGACCGGTGCCACGCCGGTGTTTGTGGATATCGACCCCGACACCTACAATCTCGACCCGCTGAAGATCGAAGCGGCGATCACTGACAATACCCGCGCCATCATGCCGGTGCATCTCTACGGACAGTGCGCCGACATGGGCCCGATCCGGCAGATCGCCAAAGAGAACGGCGTCTATGTGATCGAAGATGCGGCCCAGAGCTTCGGCGCCAGTTACCGCGGCGTGAAGTGCGGCACGCTCGGCGACATCGCCAGCTTCAGCTTCTACCCGAGCAAAAACCTCGGCACCCTCGGCGACGCCGGCATGGTGACGACCGACGACGATGACTTCGCCAAAAAGCTCTTCGCCCTCCGCAACCACGGCTGCGAGGTGAAATACTTCCACAAACACCTCGGCTGGAACGCACGACTCGACACGCTCCACGCGGCCATGCTGCGGGTGAAGCTGCCACATGTGGATGGCTGGATCGAAGGCCGTCGCGCCGCGGCCGCACGCTACGATTCGTTGATCGTGGAATACGGTCTGAACGGCTTTTTCACACGACCCACGGTGTCGATCGAAGGGATGCACAGCTTCAATCAATACGTAGTGCGTGTGGCTGATGGTCGCCGTGATGCACTTGTGGCTCATCTGAGAGAGCACAAGATCGGCTGTGAGATTTATTATCCACTGTCGCTGCATCAGCAGGAATGCATCCGACCGCTGGGCTATCACACGGGTCAGTTCCCGGTGAGTGAAGCGGCGACGCAGTCTGTCCTGGCTCTGCCGATGTTTCCCGAGTTGACAGAAGCCCAGCAGAGAAGAGTGATGGACGTGACGGCGGCATTCGCACAGTCAGCGATGCAGAGAGCGGCCTGAACACAAGCCGCGACCGTAAGGGAGCGGTCTGAAAAGCTTCACAATTCACAATGTTGACGAGCCGCGACCGTAAGGGAGCGGTCTGAAAAGCTTCACACACTTCTACGTCGAGCCTTCCGAACCAAGACTCCAACACCAATAACTGCCAGCATGAGTGTGCTCGGCTCCGGAACCCCGCCGGGTGTGCCGGGGTTGCTGGTGGGCGTTTCGGGCGGCACCGGGGGCTGCACGCTCGGCGGATCGCCGGGGGTGTAGCTCATGATCATGGCGGGCCGCGGCGGGACCAGCGAGCCGGGCCAATTCGGAAAGTAGAAGGCCGATGCGCTGCTTCCCGTGAGCGCGGCGGCGGCGAGGGTCAGAAGAATTCTTTTCATGGCGGCGGTCTTATTCCCATCTTGCCCCGTCGAATCAAGCCGAACTGGAAATGGTAAACTGGGCAAGCTTTGAGCACTCTCGCGATCTCAACGGTTGCAGAAAATCTGCGGGTACTGCGGTCTGTCTGCCGATGATGGTCGAGGAGCCGTCGGAGGTGCGCTGATGTTGTGGACTCGCTGGAAGATTGTCGCGG